>JAJZFK010000248.1 GCA_021805405.1 bacterium | reverse complement strand
GTCGAGGCCGCTAAGGCTGATTTTGAGCCGGTGCATGAGGCTCGCGGTTGCCTCGTGCGTAAGGATATTCTCCGTTTGAAGGGTTAGACGAAGGCTACCCAGGCCGGCCTCAAGACCCAACGGCATTCCTACCATTCGCTGCAGCACCTCTACAACATCGCGGTCAGTCACCTCAGTGCGGTTTAACGCGAGTACATGTGCGATGCTCTGCTCAAGAAGGTCAATCGCTTTGTCGGGAAATTGGCGATTTCTCATGTGATGATCTGCCAAGTCCAGCAGGTGCTGCAGTACTTTTGGAGCCACCCTTATTGAAGCGCCTCTGCATATAAGTGCGCTACGTTCCACTAAGACCGGCAGGGTTTGAGCTGCTGTAAGTGCCTGTACCCTAATAGGCTGGAAACGCCGCTCCAGCGCGGCATCTGGCTCTATAAACTTGCGGTACTCCTCATCAGTTGTGGCTGCAATGCATGCCAGTTCGCCTCTTGCCAGGGCCGGCTTCAACAGGCTGGAGAGGTCCGATTGTCCTGCTGCACCTCCTAAGCCTATGAGCTGATGTACCTCGTCTATGAACAGGATGATATTTGGTCGACTCGCTTCAACGATGAGTTGCTGAACGAGCTTGTGGAAATCCGACTGGTGGTGGGCTACTGCCAGAACGGAAGATGGATCAACGGCCCATACCTGAGCGGAACGGAGAGCGGCTGGGCAGTCGCCCGATGCAATGCACTGGGCAAGTCCCTCCACGATCGCCGTTTTTCCACAACCAGCTGGACCAATAAATACCGGGTTGCGCTTTGTCTGCCTGCACAGAGTCTCTAGAGCGAGTTGCAGCTCCTCGGAGCGACCAACTATAGGGGTAAGGCGGAATTCTGCGGCCTCGGCGGTGAGGCACCTGCCTAGCCGTTTCAGAGTCTCCAGTCCACTGGTTGACGATGTTTCTGATGGTTCACTTGGGGTGATTGCCTGTAACTGGTATCCAGCAGATGTGAGGATGGCTGCCGCGAGGTCTTGCACAGCGGCAACGGCTCGTCCTTCCGACAAAGCCTGCCGATAGGCGCGGTGTTCCATAACACTCACGGAAACGTTGGCACCCGTTCTACTCTGGCCCAGTTTACCCTGCAGTTCCAACGCGAGTGACTGCGCGCGAAGGTAGGGTGTAAGCGCTTCTGTAAGGTCTGCATGCTGCGACAGCAATGCCAGAAGCCAGTGGTAAAGGCCAGGAGTTGCGCCTCCAGCCATTTGTACTACAGCCTTGACTATTCGTTGCGATCCACTATCTAGATGCGGCTCAAGCTCAAGAGGATGTTCCATGTGTGCGTTGCTCGAAAGATCAGTAATTAATAATCTGTGTGGTTGCTTAATTGCAATGCATGCAGTCAATTGTATTGTAGCACGGTAGCGTGTACCAGGTGATTGGGTACCACCCCATTTGGTTGATTTACCAGGGCTAAGGAGAACGGGGCCCAGCGCCGTCGACAAGATTGCTGCGCGGTATGGGCCCCAACGACTAACGTAACAGCTTGCTATCCCTTTGGCATAGGTTTCTCTGGCTTAAGTATGGGAAGCAGAAATGCCAGGCTATCCTGAACGTGAGTATCCCAGTAATCCCAGGTATGTGCGCCGGGATGTTCCTCATACTGATGGTTGTACTTCAGCTTCGTAAGGTGCTCGTGAAACAGGCGGTTTTGATCAATAAGAAAGTCCTCGGTACCGCAGTCTATTCGAACAGAGGGTGCTGTTTTCGTACCAGCAAGTGCTTCGGCACGGGCGAACAGGTCTGCGCTGCCACCGATATAATTATCACCAAGAATCAGTTTCATCTCTGCGGCCCACGCATCGGGGCGAAGGTCAAGGTCAAAATGTCCATAGCCAAGCGCGCCAGAGTGGCTTACTGCAGCACAAAATTTGTCTGGGTGGTTAAAAGCGAGGTGGACAGAGCCATAGCCTCCCATTGAGAGACCCGTTAGCGCCCGTCCGCTAGCGGTTGCTCGCGTTGGAAAAACGCCGTCGATAAAATTGACGAGGTCTGTGACGATTGAAGTCTCCCACGCTGGCCCATGTACAGCGTCAGAATACCATCCACGACCAGTATCGGGCATCACAACCATAAGGCCCGTTCCATCTACGTATCGCTCAATAGATGTTCGCCTCATCCAGATTGTATGATCATCAGATTGGCCATGCAACAGGTAGAGAACAGGAAAGGGCTTGCTGTCCAGATTCTCTGGAATGATCACATTCGCGGCGATATGCTTTTGTAGCGCTGGGCTAAAATACTTTAATTCGCAGAATGCCATTGGTTAAACCTTGCCTTCCGGTTCGGATTGAAGTGGGTTAAACTGTAAGGAGAGCGAGTTAATGCAGTAACGCTTTCCGGTGGGGTTAGGGCCGTCGTCAAACAGGTGTCCAAGGTGACCACCACACACCGCACATTTGGCCTCTACTCTTACCATGCCGTGTGATCTGTCTTCAATAAGCTCAATCTTACTGTTGTCTACCGCATTCCAGAAACTCGGCCACCCAGAACCAGAATCGTACTTTGTATCTGATGTGAACAGCATGGTGCCACAACCGGCACAGCTGTAGGTACCATCGTCGTGATTATTCCAGTATTCGTTCGAGAATGCCGGCTCGGTACCGGCGCGCCGTAACACTCGATATTGTTCTGGCGTCAACCGAGATCTCCACTCATCGTCCGAATGATTTACCTGTGTTTCTTCCAATGTGGTCCCCTTTGAGATCGCTCATTTTACATATACTTTACCTTAGGAACCAACATCAGAGTTTCACTGTTATTTATAGTACGGAATGTGGTTATCGGCTGAAAAAAAGTCGAACATTTATTTGCAAGGCGTCGTCTAAGCTAGTACCGCGTCAGAACCCGTGATTTACAGACACAAAAATGTCTGGTGGAACTGGCACCAAAGTGTGGAACAAGAGTCCTGATAGCCGACCCACTGGGACCAATGAGGAAGTGCGCGAAAGGGGGCACAGGAGTGGACGATCGGAGGTGTGACCCGAGCCTGAAATTTACACCCGAAGAGGCTCTAGGTTTGCTAGATATAGTCATGACGAGCAGTGGCGAACTATCAGCAGATCAGCGTGCGGCCGTTTTAAAGCTCAGCGAATTCTGCAGGCAGTGTCTGCGTGAGCATCGCGACGAGGTTAACGGATCGGAAGATTCTGCATCTATTTGTGCAGCGTAGTTCTGCATAACTGAACTCATACAATACAATCAATTAGAACGCCGTGGTGGTTGCTACGTTCGCAACCAGCACGGCGTTTAGTTTTTTACGGCTATATCTCACCATTGCAAACCGTAACAAGGCGTGCCTAATACTGATGACTACACTGGGGGTTCATCAGTAACGTTCACCTTGATCGACTTTGGTCTTACCGATTCTGCCTTTGGCATATGTAACTCCAGTACACCTGCCTTATATGAGGCGCGCACTGTGTCCGGGTTAATCTCCACTGGCAACGTATACGACAGGCTG
>JAJZFK010000153.1 GCA_021805405.1 bacterium | reverse complement strand
TGCCCGGTACCTGCTGTTTGAAGTACAATAGCTGTTATGGTGGACGAGGCTCTAAATCATGCCTTGTCCGAAATCTTAACGGAGTGTGTAAATTTGTCTCTAGAACAGGCGCGAGTGCGCTTAGATGAACTTGATCAACGCTATGCAGAGCTTGAAGCGCAAATTAACGACCCTGAGTTCAGCAGCGACTACCAGAGATATATGGCGGCGGCTAAATCGCGAAACGAGATCGAGCCGGTGGTACTCACCTATCGAAAGTACCTCCAGGTTCTGGCGGATATTCCCGAAGCCGAAACCCTCATCCCTATGACGGAGGGCACCGACAGGGAGGCCGCGCAGGAGATGCTGGAGGCGCTAAAGCAGGAAAAGGATGCCCTGGATGAAGAGGTACGTCTCCTGCTAATGCCCAAGGACCCGAACGATGACCGAAACGTCATCGTTGAGATCCGGCCCGCTGCGGGCGGGGAGGAGGCAAAACTCTTTGCAGGCGAGCTGCTAAGGATGTACCTGCGGTATGCCGAACGAAGAAAGTGGAAGTCGGACATCGTATCATTGCAGGAGACCGGAATTGGCGGAATACAGGAAGTGACGTTTGAAATTGACGGGCAGGGTGCCTACAGCCAGCTGAAATTTGAAGGCGGTGTCCACAGGGTTCAGCGAGTACCAGTTACGGAGTCGAGCGGTCGCATACAGACGTCCACTGTTACAGTCGCGGTGCTTCCTGAGGCCGATGAAGTAGATGTCGAACTAGATGAAAACGACATACAGGAAGATGTGTACCACTCGTCAAGTGCTGGCGGGCAGAACGTTCAGAAGGTTGCAACCGCCATACGCCTAACGCATAAGCCTACCGGTATCGTCGTTACGTGCCAGGACGAACGCAGCCAGTTGCAGAACAAGATCAAGGCGCGCGGGGTGCTTAGAACACGCCTGTACGAAATGAAGCTGCGAGAGCAACAGGAGAGCATAACCGGTGCACGGCGCAGTCAGGTTGGCTCTGGTGAGCGATCCGAAAAAATTAGAACCTACAACTTTCCGGATGGCCGTGTTACCGACCACCGTATAAACTTTACCATCCACAACGTCCCGGGCGTGCTGGATGGCGATATTCAGTCGTTTATAGATCGACTGATAAACGCAGACCAGGCGGAACGTATGAGCGCTGCCAATGAGGGCTGATGAGCCCGTGCGCATCGCGGCGTTGGTGAATAGTGCGGCGGAAAGGCTGGCGGATGCGGGTGTGGAGTTTCCCAGGTTAGAGGCGCAGCTGCTGCTTGCGCACCTGATGAGTTGCACGCGGATACAGATTGTGGCGGAGACGTGCGGCAGTCCCACCGAGGACCGGCTCGCAGATTATGCCGCCCTGATATCACGGCGTGCGTGCGGTGAACCGTCTGCGTACATTACTGGCCGCCGAGAGTTCTTCGGTCTCTCTTTTGCTGTATCCCCCGCCGTTCTTATCCCACGCCCGGAAACCGAAATGCTTGTTGAGTTGGTGCTGGATTACATGGCGCTGGGTTCCATTGAACGCGTGTGCGCCGATGTAGGGGCTGGTTCCGGATGCGTTGGTATTGCGGCCGCGGTGAAATCGCCCTCCCTTAGAGTACTGTCTATAGATAACTCCTCACGAGCACTGGAAGTCGTGCGCAGCAACGCTGAGCACCTGGGGGTGAAGAAACGTGTTCGCGCGGTTCTCGCCGATCTGCTGTCACCACTGCCGCCAAACAGCCTGGACATTGTGGTCTCTAACCCTCCCTACATTCCGGCCGCGGATATACCCTCGCTGCAGCGAGAGGTAACCTGCTTTGAGCCGCACTCGGCCCTGAATGGTGGTGTCGACGGACTGGACCTGATACGGCGAATTGTTGAAGCCGCGGGTATTGCTCTAAAAGCAGGTGGGTTTATCGCGATAGAAATTGGAGAGGGCCAACACGAAAGTGTGGTGGCCCTCTTCAAGACTGCTGGTTTTCTGCGTGTTACCGCACACTGCGATCTCGCGGGAATCCCTCGCGTTATTAGTGCCAGATCGGCAATGCCGGCCGTGTTTGAGCGTTTACAACAAAGGTTGTGACGGACTTTGGCGGCAGCGTCGTAGTTATCTTTCCGTTGGCGGACGGAATCGATGGCCTAATTTGCAGCTGCTCGCCGGTGCAGGTCTGCCATACGCTCGCGGTGCTACCCAGGTTAATTGCACCCACAAGTGTATAGGTCACGGGCTGTGGCTGTGTGGTGGCATTGGTAGCCACAATCACGATGTGCCGGTGCATGGGGTCAATTGCTGCCAGTGAATTGGTGTCGTCATCTGCAATTATCTGGCTGCCTGGCCGAATGAACCGACTGTAGTTCGCCATTACATAGTACTTCTGGTTTACCCTGTAGGTGGTATCGGTCCTGCTGTCCAGTGCTGACCACACAAATCCCCAGCCGCCCGCGCTGTCCATTGTCTGCCAGTAGACCCACGCACTGGGCCTAAGGTTACGCACATCCTGCAGGATACGCTGTGACATGGGTATACCGGAAGCGTCGCCATCACCATACTCCGACAACCAAAGCGCTTTGTGCGCGCCGGCTGCTAACCCAGCTAGTTTGGCTCGCCCACTGCCCCAGTAGCTGTGCGTATCCACTTGCGACATGTAGCCTAGCGACGTTGGGTCATAAAATGGAAATGTCTGCAGCGCGAAGGTTATCGAAGTCTCGTCGGATGCGGCAACTGTTGTCCCAACAATGCCGGCACTCCTCAGCGACTTGCCCATCGAGGTGATTACGAGATTCTGTTCAGCGCTATCAACATGGCAGCCCTCCTGCCCGTTGCCAAAGGCCCAACCAACTAGCGGTTCGTTTAGGGGTTCAACTGTGTTAAACGTGATATGCCAAGTGTCCTGAAAGTGTTTCAGCACGGCTGCCATATAGGCGGTGAATGTTTCGATTTTATCGGGAGCCAGGTTATCCCCACCGCCGTGGCCGCCAGTAACGCTTCCCGATATCGTCATCCACCACGGCGGAGAGTTGGAGAAGGCCTGCAGCCGGTTTGCCCCTTCCTTCATTGCCATGGCAAGGATGGTGCGCTGCCCCTGATCTGCATTCCAGTTCCAAACACCGGGAGAGGGCTCATACCCGGGTACCGCACTGCGATAGGTGAGAAACTCATGGTTAGGTGGCATGTATACTGGGTTTTCGCCGCCGCCAATGTTGTACCGGATCACATTAAGACCCAACCCGGTTTTCTGGTTGAAGAACATGTCAACCAGCTTTTGACGAGTATCTGCCGGGTACCCGCCTACCACATGCGCCCACCAGGCAAGGGAGGTGCCCCAGCCATCAAACCTCTGCCACGGTTGAGCGGCATTAATCGTCGCAACGATGGGTGCATTCCCATTCTGGGCAGAAGCCGCGCCGCCAAAGAATGCGAGTATGGTTGTCAGGATCGCGCATTTGCGCCACGTATTTTTCATCTTGCGGGTTTACCTCCCAAATATTAACAGGCGACTTCGCAGGTCGAAGGAGAAACTCTCATGTC
>JAJZFK010000240.1 GCA_021805405.1 bacterium | reverse complement strand
AGGATGTACTGGCAAAGATGACCAGACAAAAGGAATGACAGCGAGTAGTTAATCGCAAAGGGAACCGCAGGGTCATACTTTTGCAAATCCGGTGCTTGTAACAGGTCCAGGGCGGCCCGCGTCTAAGGTGCAGGAAGCAGTGACACCTCACTTGCTCCTTGTTGGTAGAACTGGAGCCCAAAAATGTTCAAAGCACCTTTGTTGTTCGTTTCTGCTGGTTTGGCTATAGCAGCGCTTTACACCCCCGCACGCGCGCAGGGCCCTGCGCCAGTACCACAACTCTCTGTGAGTGGCATGGCTACCGTTTCTGTTCGGCCAGATAGAGCCACTATTACGGTTGGTTACGTTAATACGTCAATCGATGCTGCGAGGGCTGCAAGCAAAAGTGCACTCGTTTCACAGCAGATAAAGAGTGCCGCCATTAATGCCGGCGTTCTGAAAGCAGACATTCAAACTGCAAACTACTCACTACAACCCCACTACAGCGGCGACACCACGCGCGCGCCATATATTATAGGATATTCTGCCAGTAACACCATGAACCTGGTCGTTCGCAAGATTAGCAGCCTCGCCAGTGTCATCGCCGCGGTGCAGGCGGCAGGCGCAAACGACATATCTAACCTGCAGTTCACGTATGCACACCAATCTATCCTGCAGGATCAAGCTCACGTTGCTGCACTGGCCGATGCCTATCACAAAGCCACACTAGATGCAGCTGCCTGTGGTGACAAGGTCGATGGTACGTTACAGGTTTCCGATTTCCAGCAATCGCAGCCCTATTATGGTGGGTTCGCCGGGGGAATGGGTGGGGCTATGGGCGGTATGATCAATGGCGCGGTAAACCCTGCCATTTCGGGCGGCAAAATAGAAATCTCTTATTCGGTCTCGGTTACCTACCGCATAGTGCCTCTAACTTATAACGCGACACGGTTAGGCACATTGCACCGGCGGTGAGCAGCTATACAGAGGTGAAGTGAACACTTTAACCAGCGCGGCAGATACTCAGATTACCTGTGCAGCAGCAGTACCAAAAGTGCGAACGGTGCTGTCGCCATCAGGCTGTCTAAGCGATCCAGAGCGCCACCGTGCCCGGGTAACAACGTTCCGAAATCCTTAACGCCTAGTTCGCGTTTAAGTGCAGATTCCCAAAGGTCGCCTGCGGGCCCAAGTAGGCCTGCCATTACACCTAGGATGAGGCCCGTACCGGGCCGATGTATTAGGCCCGCACCGGCTGCTGCACCCACCAGGATCGCCGCTGCCAGGCCGCCCAATGCCCCTTCCACGGTTTTACCGGGCGACAATCTGCGAGCCAGCGGCGTGCGCCCAAGTGCGCGGCCAGCAAAAAAGGCACCAGTATCCGCCGCCCAAATGCTGAACACAACCGTAAGCAGGTAACCTGCTCCCTGGCCAATAAAGCCCAACCGATGCAGAAGAATCAGGCTGGTGAAAGGCAACCCGATGTAAAGTGCACCCACGGCGCCCCAGCGATTTCGTAAACCGCCCAGTGCGGGACCACCCGCTGCCGCCCTTGCAAGAAGTACCATGCATAGGGCTATCGGTGCTGCAGCGATAGCCGCATCCAGTAGTTGTGGGGTTCGGTGGGCTCGCGTTGCAAACGAAAGAACCGTAGGATAACAGGCTCCAACCAGTAATATTAGCGTGTTAAGCGCAATGGCCCAAGTTGGCAGCTGCACATGCTTGCGGTAAGTCGACTGCCACTCATAAGCACAGGTAAATGCCAATACCTGCACAGTGGCCACCCATATTCCGTCCCCTGCCAAGCAAAGCGCAAGGAAAAAGAATCCTCCCAACACGCCTGTTAGCAATCTGCGCTTCATAGACCCAACTCAAGTTCACGTGCCGCAATCTCCGCGCCCACCGTCTCCGGCCGAAGGCGCGTTAACAGCAGCATGGCAATGAGGACACCCACGCAACAGACCACAAAGATGTACCGGTAGCCACCGTCGTTAGTCAGCACGCCTGTTACGGCAACGGTGAGCGGTTGAGCAATCGATGCCGCCGCTGTCTGCAGACCGGTGTAAATACCAATTTCGCGGGCTGGTACAAGCAGCGTAAGCAGCGGATAAGCCGATGCGCTAAGCGCTGCATTACCCACGCCGGCCAGCGCCATTGCGGCAGCAATTTGTGGAAGAGTAGAAGCCACAGCGCCTGCAATAGCGGCGATCAGAACAAGGAACAGCCCCGCCTGCAGCATTCTGCTGGCACCCACTTTATCGGTATAACGGCCACAAGGCAGAATTGCAATAGCTGTGAAGACCATCAATACGAGGAACATGTTCTCTGCCTGCTGATCGGTAGCGTGAGCAATTATGTGCACATAGGTGGTAAGAAACGGCAGTACTGCACCCACACCCAAGCCGTAAAAAAAGTAGATGAGTAGTGCTAACCGCGCCTGCCCCAGCGTGGATATCCCGCGCAGTGCCTCGCGAAGCTGGAACCAGTGTGCATGGCTGCCCTTTGGCTCATCCTGCAGCGGCTTTTCACGAACCTTCCAACAGGTAATGAGAGTTGCAAACAGCATCGTTACCGCAGTGATCTCGATTTTCATTTCGATAGGCAGCGGCAAAAGGAGAATCATTGCCTGCCCTAGCACCCCTATTAGCGTCCATAGCCCAGTTACTCGCCCCCTATGGTCAGGAGGGGTTATGTCTGGCATGAGCGACTGGTAGGGATCGTTGGCAACGTTGAATGTAGCAGTAAACAAGAAGATACAGACGATTAGCGCTATTAGCCGGACATTTGCTGGCAGTGTTGCAGCAACTGGAGTAAGCAGCATGAACAGCACGGACACCGGAATACACAGCAGGATAAAGGGGCGCCTACGCCCTAGTCGCGACATACACCGGTCGCTCATTGCGCCTACTACAGGCTGTATGAGTACGCCTTCAAACGAGTGTGAGCTTGCCATTAGCCCGATAATAACAGCATTTTTGGTGAATCGCCCCAGAAAGAGACTGATAATTGCGTTATTTAGTCCATAAAAACATCCAAAGCCAAAGTTTGCTACGCTATACCACAATGTTTGTAAAAGGTTGAAATCAGCCTTGTCGGGCGTTGGAGAGCCTGCTAGCGAATCGCTCACGGTGACGTACTCCGATCCTTTACCATGTCGGTATTACGACACCACGCCAGGTCTTCGATGTCATCTATATCGAACGCCAGGGATGGATCAACACCCACATGGGCGAGTGCGCTACATCCAAAAACGCGTTGGATCACCGATGTGATTTCACCAAGAGAGAGGGTGCCGCGCATCAGTCGCAGAGCGCAGGACAGCCCCACCATTCTTGCAGTCTTCCACTGGCTCTTCCTTGACCTGAAGAGCTGGCACAATGTAGCGCTCTCCCGTAAAACCACCAGTGGATTAACAATGTAGACTCCCGTGAGAGCGAAGCTACCCTCCATTAGCCGCACAAACGCTGCTGGTGCACCGGGAAACCGGATGAGAAAGTCCTCACGTCTGACAAGCGGTACCACTACGTCTGCGCGGCAATGTAGGTTTTGCAGCAGCA
>JAJZFK010000122.1 GCA_021805405.1 bacterium | reverse complement strand
AGGGGTACCAGGTCCACTTGTTGTTAGCGATGTCCTTCGCCCAGCGGCGGTTGCCATCCGCACCGTATGCGTACTGGTAGGCGAGCGTGCCGCTATGCGAGATGCTGAGCAGCTGCGCCTCTTCGTTATACCCAAACTCGCGCGTGTAGTTAGGGCCAGGCATGGTTGCCAGCGTGTTGTCGGCGTTCCAGGTGTACTCCTCAGTAAGGTTGGTAGCGCTGTCTATCACCTACTTCAAATTCCGCACAAAAGTAGGAGCACGCCAACAGACCATGAGAAATAGAACGATTAATCAGAAATCGATGGTCGTGGTTTTAACCGTACCACTCGACCCCACTGACACAAACAGCAGGTTACCGTTAAAGCCCTTGCCGCCCATTGTGTTTTCTACTACGATCTCACCATGGTATTGGAATATCCATGACGGAAGCATGCCCCTGTTGTGCTTTAGCGTCCCTGCCGCGCAATACAGTGCTTTAAAGCCAGTTCCGTTGGGCCGCACTTCAAATACAGTACCCATTCCAGACTTACCTCCGGAATTAGTTATGCCAATTAAACCGTCATTAGTTGTATTCACCAATCCAACTGGGTACATTCCGTCCGGATTACGAACGCGTTCCTTTCGACTTTGAAAGGTGTGAATTACATGGTAGGCGGATCCATCTTTTTGTATCGAATATATGAGGCCGGTCCCGAACTTTCCACCCGCCGCGATGAAACCAACAATCCTACCGCGCGGTTGAAAAACAACAGATTGCAACAGGATTCCTTGTTCTGTTCTAGAAGAATAAGAATGAAAACTATGAAGGACGCGGTACTTTAAGCTCCTCGGGTTCAGCCTAAAAAGAACGCCCCCTCCAAATTTTCCACCCATACACGTTTCTCCAAAGATGTCACGGCCGTCATAAGCGAGTTGTTGGCAGGGTACAGCCCCATTCAGGTTTACGCTATTGACCGCGTTTCTGGGTTTTGCTCCAAAGGTATGCAGCACCTGATATACTCTTGATACCGCGTTAAACGAGAACACCGTTCCTGACCCGTGTGCGCCGCCGGATTGAGTTGCTCCGTACAAGACCGGCAAGTCACCGACGGTTAATGCAAGCCCTGTCCCATCGCCGTATCGGCTTTTGTCGGATTTTTTCCAGCGCCACAGAACCTTCAGGGTGTTAGTCTGTGTGGAGAACTGATAGATCATAATTTTCGGCCCGGTGCGTTTGTAAATGTGCGTCGCCAACGTCCCATAAACATACTTCCCGGTGCATACAACTTGAGACACACCGCCAACAAATGCGCCTGCTGGATTGAGAGAACAAATGCGCATTAGACCATTAGCTTGGTTGAGAGCGTATAGCGCTGGTGCGTCATGTCCACCATATGGCATGTGAGCAAGCGTCAGAGCGGGGATACTTTGTTTGGGATGCGTCGGTGTGCTCGATAATGACCTCGTCGTTGCGGGAGCGCTAAATCCAAGAATCGCAACGACTGCCAGCGGGTAAGGACCCGGGAGTATATTCATAGTACAATTCTCCGCCTAATTTCACTCGGGTCCGAAGGACCGCCTATTTTGAGATTGCAGGGTCCAGGTGGATTGAATATACCGGGAGAGGTATCGCATCCAAGGTAACAGCATGTCGTATAATTTGAGATTTCGCTTGGCAACGGGAAAACCATTTTTCCGGCATCTCTTAGGCAATCCTTCGCGCAATCGCCGACGCCATGGCTCGTTTGTCCCAGACACTTTGCAAGGCATTTCGCGAGTTCCTTACCCTTATCTTTGAACCGCTCTTTCAGGAGCTCAACCAGTTTATCGTCGCAGCAATCCTGGCAGTCTACTGCTGCGCCACCATCCTTCCGGTGGGCGTCATAGAGCTTGCAGCCAGGAAGGTCATCCTTTTTTTTGTTTGCGAGAAGAGACCTCGCAGAGATTAACAAAGTATCACCAATAAGCGATAGGGACTGTCCACCCTCTTCCAGGACCTGAAGTTTACATGATCCACATGCCGCAAGAAACCGATAAGGCGTTTCCGGCAGCAAGGCGGAATAATGGACCACACCATAAACATCGAAGATGTTGTTACCTATTACCTGAGTTCCACCGCTGCTGATAATTGATGCCGTTCCAAGCAAATCGCAATGATGGTACTCGTCGTCAGTGCTGCTCTTGCGGCGTATCAGCATGCTGCTGCAGCCGCCGCCTGCCCGCAGGTACTGCGCGTTTGTCGTCCACGTGTTGCCGGTGAGGTCGCTGCCCTGCTCCACCAGCTCACCAGCACCGCACGCAACGCCGCAGGAGTACCAGGTCCACGCGTTGTTGGCGATGTCCTTGGCCCAGCGGCGGTTGCCATCTGCGCCGTATGCGTACTGGAAGGTAAGCGTGTTGTACTTCTACTCGATGATATTAATGAGGCGATCTACGCGTCATCCAGTGCTTAATGTTCAGGATAGCTAACTTTTAAGCTGGCTACCCTGAACAAATCTGATCGACTAGTTTTCCGGACGATACCATGTCAATATATTGGCGGGTTTAATTGACCTTACTTTGCCATGTTCGTTCATTTCGGTCGCATTTCCCGCGGAATCCTCCATTTGAATTACTGGCGATACGATGTGCGTCGTGGGACTTTTTTCAAATGCAAACCGTACGAATGCACTATTCTTGTTGGATATCAGTGCAATACCCGGCGGATTTGCAATTTCTAGAACGCTTACATCTGTTGACCTTGGATCGCGTAACGAAAACACTCCGCCATTGCGTTTGCTTGCGGCCATAAAGCCTTCGTCCTTCGCATTAGTACCTTGTATAATGAATTGGTTGGACCTTACCAATGACTGTGCATCGTTTTGCTGAGGTGGCTTGGACAATGCTAGTTGAGCCTGGCCGATAAAGAGACCAGCCAATGTTGAGATGGCCACAATAGAAATCGTCTTCAATGGTTTCATACCATATTCTCCTTATGCTTGTTATTAAAGCGTGCCGATGAAGCCGGTAAATTCTGTGTTTCGATCAGACCCTGATAATCGGCCCAGTCGGGCGCACGGTCTTTTTCTTGACAGTACAATCGGGAGTTGTTGCCGTGATCTTCCCACATTGAAATTGCTGGCCCGGCTTGAGGCAGGTATGGTCTCCATCACAAACGGCTGGGCATAGGCCAGCAGGGCAACTGTCGCTTCCTCCCGAACCGCTACCTCCGCCGGTGCCTCCGCTGCCGCCCTTTCCACCAGAACCGCCGCTCTTTTTCTTTTTTTTCTTCTCGCAGCAACGGTGGAAGCATGTTCGTGCGTTGTGCACGACAAGGAAAAAGCACGACAAGAAACACCCGGACGTATAACAATTATGGTTGAATATGCCGTTGTTACCGCCGGTTCCTGTTCCAAATGACAAGGAACTTAACGACCGTGGTGCATAGTTAAATGTGCCATCAAATGTGATTAATCCGTCGTAATCCAGGAAACCGCTTGCTACCCTGTCCGGTGATTGCGCGGTCCCGTATGACGATTGGGTTACGTCAAACGCATCGTACACATTACTGCTCAGT
>JAJZFK010000329.1 GCA_021805405.1 bacterium | reverse complement strand
CTGCAGACGGCTCGGCTCCCCCCCGTGCAAGTGCACCCGTTCCGCTGCCCAGTGCGATTCCGGTTCGTGGCGACGCGGCATCGCCGCCGCCAACAGGCTGGCAGAGTTTAAGTGATGAGCAGCGCGCCTTCGCGGGCAGGATGGGGATGGATACCGACGAGCGACGCGAGGCGTTTGCGCACACCGTGCTGGGTAAAACCGCGACAGGGGGAATATAGCTCATGGCTGCATCCACTGCGCCCCGCGAGGCCTACAAAAAGCCGGGTTTTCTGCAGAACTACGCTTTGGGTATCTGCCGGGTCAATAAGGGTACCCTGGTCAGCCTGCGAACGGACGGTCTTCTGTACCCCGCACGTGCCGGTACAGCGACGGATATATTTGCTGGCGTTGCCTATGAAACCATTGATAACAGTATGGGCACGGCTGGCGGTGCCTTCTGCCGGGTAGAGAAGAGTGGTAGTTATCTCTTTAGCGCTGCCTCGGCTGTTACCCAGGCGGACGTTGGGCAGCCATATTACGCGGCGGACGATCAGACCGTAACCATGGTAGGCACGAGTAACCAGCTCGTTGGTTACGCCGTGGAGCTCGCCGACTCTACGGATGTTCGCATTCGTATTGACCGAGCGGTGCAGTAGCGCGCCTTTAAAGCTTAAGGAGACCCTCTATTATGGCGGTTGTTACAAGCGACGTACTGCTGCTTACGCAGGCGGGAATTAAAACTGAGTTTAACGCAGCCTACCTGAAGGCGCAGGAAAAAGCAGACTGGCGGTCGATCGCGACAGAAATTCCCACCACACTTCCCATCCAGAACTATGCCTGGTTGGGCCGCGGTGCTGTTATGCGCCCATTTAATGACGAGGCACCTCAACAGGGGGTGCGTGAAGACAGCTACCGGCTGGCAGACATTCTATACAAGGGCAACCTTGTGATAGACCGCAGGACCCTGGAGGACGACCAGTATGGCCTGCTCATGATTCGCGCAAGAGAGCTGGCGCAGGAGCCCGTTCGCCACTGGAACCAACTCGCGTTTCAGGCATTGCCATCGGGTTTCGCAAACCCCTGTTACGACGGCCAGCTCTACTTTAGCAGCGGACACCAGGAGGGCAGTAGTCCAGTACAGTCCAACACAACTGCACAACCACTCGCCGATAGCTCACTTGAGGAAGCGGCAACAGCAATGATGGGCTTCGTGGATGACAAAGGAGTGCCGCTGGAGGTGATACCAGATACTCTCGTGGTTGGCCCACAGCTCGCAAGGCGGGCATGGAACCTGGTAGCGCAGGACGTTGTGGTAGCACCGGGGGAGACGGGGACCGCTGGTGTGCCGTCCACCCCCTACCGAAACTACTTCAGTGGGCGATACCGGCTGGTGGTAAGCCCCTACATTGCAGGGTACCAGTGGTTTCTCATGGATTGCAGCCGCGAGGTGAAGCCCGTGGTCATACAGAGCCGTGAAGATGTTCCCATTACCCTGGAAACCGATATGGACCAGCCTACAGCGCGCATCCGCGAGCAGTACCAGTTTACCATTCGCGGTCGCTACGCCCAGGGCTACGGCTTATGGCAGCTTGCCTACGGCAGCAGTGCCACCAGCTAGCCGGTAATAGGAGCTTATATGAACGTACCCGCAAGCAACCCGGCCACTCATGCGTGGCCCATTACTCCCAGCGACTACCAGCCTGCTGCTAGCACAGGCGCTCCTTGGGCTAGATCGCTGCTGGCCTCGGCAGACTGCACTGTGAGAGTCACTACACTAGGCGGTGACGTCCTCACTCTGCCCGTGCAGAAGGGCTACAACCCGGTGGCAGTTACTCAGGTGTGGGCTACCGGAAGCAGCCTGGGGAGCACGATATTGGTGGGGCTTTACTAAGCAGAGGAGTGACACGATGGAGACCGCTGCTTCTCAGCTAGCTGCAGTGGTGATGGCTACAGTAGGCATCGTTACCATACTGGGAGGTGCCGCAACCGCGCTGGTGAGGATAAGCGGGCGCATAACCACGCTGGAGGAAAAGGTCGTTGCTCTGCGGCGCGATCTTCATGCCGAAGAGGAGCGCGGTGACCGCGTGGCTGGAATGGCAGGCGACCTGGATACACGTCTTGCCCGCATAGAAGCAAAACTGGACCTGCTGGTACAGCAAAAAGGAGGCATCAGCCAATGAACTGGTTTTTTCAAAGTGCTTTCGGTGCAGTAAGTGGGGCATTCGCCGCATGGATTCACCACGCTCTCTACATACGGCCGCGGCAGCTTAAGATTAAGGCATCCATCCCCGCGCCCATTAAAGCGGCCATGCAGAGTGCGTTGGATCATGAAGTGACGCTTTTGGAGCCACGAGTGGCGAGCTGGGCGCAGCAGGAGGCAGATCGCGTTATTTCTGCAGCTGCTAACCGAATTGCTCCGCAGCCCCCAAATCCCAGTAGCGGTGCCGGGCAAGGTGACAACACTCAACCTTAACCTGCTTACAGTCATGTTTACACCTACCGGGTGCGCAGCACACAACGCTGTCACCCGGTTTTTAATTTGAAAGGTACCACAATGAGGGGCATCGACGTTTCACATTGGAGCGGCAGCATTGCATGGCGCGAAGTATCGCGCGACGGCCAGGATTTTGTCTACATCAAGGCGACTGAAGGAATCAACCGCGAGGATCCCGTCTGTGCACGGTACATCGCCGGTGCCCGTAAGGCCGGCCTGCATGTGGGTGTCTATCACTACCTTCACACCCGCCTGCCGGGAGACATTCAGGCTCGTTGGTGCCTGGAACGTGCGGAGGCGGCTGGGTACCGACCTGCCAGTGACATGCTGGTAGCGCTGGATCTGGAGGATCCGCTCGCTAAGGCGCGGGGTGCTTCCGCAATACGGGATACGGTGCATAGTTTTATAACAACGGTTCATGAGCGCACTGGCAGAGGCTGTATGCTATACGGCAGCCGCTCCTGGCTAAACTCGTGGATTGGTACAGGCTTTGGCGAATACCCGTTGTGGCTGGCCCACTATTCGGCGGAACCTGGCCCGTTACCGGATGGATGGTCGAACTGGACGTTGTGGCAGTACAGCGACCATGGTGCTGTTGATGGCGTTATGGGGCCATGCGATGTTAACCGCACAAACGGGCGCGCCGCGTTCTTGCGACTGGTGCCTCCGGTGCCCGCGGTTAATCGTACCCGTGTGCGCGTGGAAGTTAGTGAATCCACGGCGCTCCTGGCAGTGAATACCGAAAACCCCGCTTCTGCCGCTTCCTAGCTTAGGGAGGTGCAACGATGGGTAGTTTTCTGGCGGCTAGTGCAACAGCATTAAGTGCAGGGCTAACCGGTGTGGCGGCTTATGAGGCATACGCGCTCGCAACGGGCAAGGTGCCGGCAATTACAAGCATAGTACGTAACGGAATTTCGCGGCACCCTCACTACGCAGTGAGCGTGGGTACCGCCCTTGGTGTGCTTGTTGGGTGGCTAATTGGCCACCTGGGCAAATATTGAAGGGAGTAGATGGAAATTGATACCCCTGGATCAGCTAAACAGTGAGCTGCACAACGACCCGCTGCATATA
>JAJZFK010000174.1 GCA_021805405.1 bacterium | reverse complement strand
ACCACAAGATATCATCACTGCGTCAGATGTCTCACTTATTACCGTGACCGTACCACATGGGTTCAACTCACCTGTTACTTCGCTCGATGCGGTTATTGGCAAACGTGCTATTAGCAGGATCTCTGCGGGCATGCCGGTCCCTGCGAACGCGCTGCAAACACCCCCCGACATTACAGCTGGCAGCGTAATTACCATTTTATGTACCATAGGAACCGTACGGATTACAGCATCAGGTACGGCAGAGGCTGCGGGCCATGTTGGCCAAACCATACAGGTGTATGCCAACTCTACTCGCAAGATGCTTAGCGGAATCATTCTCGACCGGCATACGGTGCAGCTAACCTCGGCCAGCAATGAAGTAGAAGGAGCTACAGGGAAATGAAACAGCCTTCATTGGTTCTCGCAGCGTGGATTTGCGCTGCCGTTGCACTAGTTTCCGTAACAGCTTCACCGGTAACGGCTCAGTCGCTTTTTCCGGTAAAGCAGGCCAATGAGGCGCTGCGGGGAAGCAGCAGCGGAGGTGCATTTTCGCTCTTCAGCGATTTGAGAGCGCATGAAGTAGGCGACGTTCTCACCATCACGATTAACGAGAACACCACCGCATCTTCTAGCGCAACCACTAAGGTATCTCAGGACGAGGGCGTCAACCTCTTTGGGGGTAGCGGGCTCTTTCACCAGCTCTTCGGCGGCCTAAGCCTGGGTGCATCCAACTCGCGCACCGCGAATGGATCTGGCCAGACAACCAGAACGGGCACGCTAGTTACAACCCTTTCGGTTGTGGTGAAAGATGTACTGCCTAACGGCATCCTGAAGGTACAGGGCTCACGAATCATTGGTGTAAACAAAGAGACGCAGAAAGTAACTTTCACCGGCCTCGTGCGACCTGAGGATATTGGATCGGACAACACCGTACCGTCGAACCTGGTCGCGGATGTTAAGGTGCAGTATGACGGAAAAGGCATGGTGTCACGAGCGCAGACTCCCGGCATCCTTACTCGAATAGTCAGGTTCTTGTTTTAAGGCCCAACAGGTAACAGAAGGTAAACCATGAGATTAAATAAAGCTTCGGTACTGGCCATCCTGCTGCTCGCTGGGGGGGTACCTGCAGCCGCTCAGCAGGGGGTCGCTTCGGGGCCGCAAATCGCCTCTTATAGCGCGAGTATACCAGCACAGGGTTTGGTTCGCCTGAAAGATATAGCCAATGTTCAGGGCGTTCGCGGTAACCAGTTGATAGGATACGGCCTTGTGGTGGGCCTGGAGGGTACAGGCGACGGACAGAGCACGCTGTTTACGGTAGATACGCTCGCCAACATGCTGCGCAGGTTTGGCATAAACGTCGTCGCATCGGCAATAACCGTGAAGAACGTCGCGGCCGTAATGGTCACTGCAACCTTACCACCTTACGCTAAGCCTGGCAGCCGCATTGATGTCATTGCATCTTCGATGGGAGATGCCAAGTCACTTCAGGGAGGAACTCTGCTACAAACGCCATTGCGTGCTGCAGATGGGCAGATCTACGCTGTTGCACAAGGGCCCCTTTCTATCGGCGGTTTTAACTACTCATCGGGCGGCAGCAGTGTTCAGAAGAATGACGTAAACGTTGGGCGCGTACCCAATGGTGCTTACGTCGAACAGACAGTGCCAATGCCGGTAACTACAGATGGAACTACGCTGCAGGTATCGCTGGCTCAGCCAGATTTCACCACCGCAGCGCGAGTTGCCTCTGCCATCCGAAACCAGCTGGTAGGTGTGAACGCTCTCGCAATGGATGCAGATACCATAACTGTAAACATACCGTCCACTATGCAGGGTGACATGGTACGCTTCATCTCTCGGGTAGAACGGGTCACCGTTACACCAGATGTGCAGGCAAAAATCGTGGTGGATGAGCGAACCGGTACAGTCGTAATTGGCGGCAACGTACGGCTAGCCCCTGGAGCTGTGGCTCATGGCGATATCAACATTCAGGTGACAAATACACCGGTTGTAGTACCCGCACCACCAGGGATAAATGCACCGGCCCCTGTAGTGGTTCCGCAAAAGGCAACAACTGCTACAGAGACAGGCGGCAAGCTTGCGCTCATACCGGCCACAACAACTGTCGATCAACTTGTACATGCGCTGAACGCCCTGGGAGTTTCACCGCGCGACCTGATATCAATTTTGCAGGGGATGCGCGCAGCCGGCCTCATCGATGCCGAAATAGAGATTATGTAGGGAGCAATACTTCATGACACTCGCAATTAATTCGGCGCAGAGCGCCGGTACACCTGCTTACCAGCAGGAGGTATCTAAACTGAAGAAAGCAGCACAGGGCTTCGAGGCAATCTTCCTGAACACTCTGCTCAAGGATATGCGCAAATCGACAAAACAGAGTAGCCCGCTTTTTGGAGGTGGATTCGCTGCAGGTGAGTACCAGGATATGATGGATCAGCAACTGGCTACCACCATGAGTAAGAGCGGGGGATTTGGACTGGCTACCATGCTAGTTAAAAATCTCTCACCGCTGCTTCCAGGTGCTCCAACCAGGCCAGTAAGCACAACTGCTGGAACTACTGCTGCGGGTACTACGGTGGCAGGTTCTGAGGCTGCGGCAGCCGTACGAAGCGTACACAGTGGCACCGGCCAACCCAATGAACTATCCGCGGTAGCCCCGCTGGCAGTTGTGCCAGCTGGTGTACCAAGTAGAGGAGCACGCTGATGCCAGCACCACAAATTGCCAACGCGGCTCCTGTGCACAGGGTTTTGCAACAGGAACTGGTAGTTATGGAACAGATATTGACGCTCACTGATGCCATTACAGATGCGCTGATGCGTCAGGATATAGTCCTGCTACAGCAGCTGGTGGCAGAAAAACACCGATGCATTCTCAACGGAACACGGCTCGATCAGGAGCGGCTTGCCGCTGCCAAGAGTCTCGCATGGGCGGCAGGAGTTCCACCTACCAGTTCGCTCTGGCAGGTCTGTCAGGTACTTCCCAAGTCTGCCCGTAATGCACTGCTCGCCCTTCGGTCACGCATGCTGAACGTGCATTATCGTCTGCAGCAAGCCGAGGATCGAAACAAGGTGTTGCTGGCAAATGCCATACACCTTACCCGCTTTCATATTGATCTACTCACGAACGCCGCCCTGCATCCTGCAGCTTACGGCACGAACCTTACACGGGTGGCGAACCCGGCATTTTACGTGGATAACAAGGTCTGATGACCAACGAAACCAGCCGCACCACGGATTGGTTCGGCTTATGCATCAAGGAGACGATACATAGATGACATCTACATTCTTTGGATTGCAGCTGGGATATTCGGGACTGATGGCTAACCAGACTGCACTGGACGTAGTTTCGAATAATACGACCAATGTCAATACACCTGGGTACACACGGCAGGTCGTGAACTTCACCGAGGGCTCACCCTACACATTACCGGGAACAGGTTCACCCACTTTGGGGCAGCTTGGTACCGGAGTAAACATATCGAGCGTTTCGCAGGTGAAAGATCAGTATTTAAACCAGCAAGTTTGGGCAGCCGGTTCAAACCTTAGCTCTT
>JAJZFK010000113.1 GCA_021805405.1 bacterium | reverse complement strand
AATCAACGTCCCGATCTACTGCCCGAAGTCATCCGTCGAGAAATCGAGAGCCTCATGCATGTCGTGGCTAAAAATGTGAAGGTCAAATTTCACATCTCAAGGTGGGTGCAGATGAGGCAGGTGTATGGCCAGCAGCCAACCTTTGGCCCGCGGACTGTGGAAGTTGCTGTACCCGATATTGAACGTGGAACAACCCGTACCCTTCTCGTTGATCTCGAGATGGACAAACACCCGGCAGGCAGCTACCGGGTAGTTCGGGCAGAGGTCACGTTCGATGACGTTATATTTAACAGGCCCTCCACCCTCTCTGCGGACTGCGTCTTTCAGTTTACAAACGACCGCAGTCTCGTGCAGAATGGAGTTAACCGCACGGTGGCAACAGAACTGGAGATTGCACAGGCATCTATAAATCTACAACGCACAATGATGGGCCTGAAAACCCAACAGTTGACCGCAATGGGAGCGCTAACTGAATTGCAGAAAACCAGGACGATCCTGATGCACGCCGGGCAAACCGATCAGGCTAAACAGGTTGACGCCGCCATTGCCGGTCTCCAAAGAGGAACGGGTGACATCGATAAAACCTTGATGGGTGCAGCTCTGCAGATCGACCAAGGCTCCCGCAAATAGAAAGGTAGTCACGTACCATGAGTGACGATTCGACAAGAGTGATGCCAGCAGTATCCGAGCGGACGATGGTCGCTGGAGCAGATCCCAACAGCACTCAGCAATTGAATGCCGACCCCATGCGCACGCAGATGGGAGCAGTAACTACTTGCCCTGTTTGTAAAACCACAGTTCCAGCGCTTGAAAAATACTGCACCGATTGTGGCTATCTGCTGGAAGCAGGTGCGCCTTCTGAGCCAGATTTCGCCGTGGTTGGCAGTCCCGCTGCGCCCGCACAACTTACCGATGCTTCCGACGGACGGATCTATGCTCTTAGGTTGGGGGTGAACACGATTGGGCGACAAGGTTCGGATATCATCACTGCAGAGGGTACTGTTTCTAGAATTCATGCCAGAATTACAGTGCAGGACGGCAGCGTAACTCTGGAAGATCTAGGTAGCTCTAACGGCACGCGTGTTGAGAATGTTAAGCTTACACAAGGTGACCCGGTAGAGGTAACTGATGGTGCTAATCTTCGGTTTGGGAATTGGAAGGTCATTCTTAGAATTCTCGAGACAAAGACCAGCGCTGAGGCGACGATAGCCATTCCCGCGTCGGCGACAGAGCCGATGGAACCTGAGCAGCCGGTTGAAGCACCTCCGCCAAGCCAACCCGCGCCAGTAGCAGATCCAGTTGCTGTGCTGCGGTGGACAGAGGGGCCGGGAGTCGACATACTCGTTCCCACAGGTACGCTCACTTTGGGAAGGCGCCCCGAAAACTCCGTAGTTTTAACGGGTGATCAGTACGTTTCTGGTAGACACGCTTCCATCACTGCCGACGATAATCATCTCATTATTACCGACGATGGTAGTCGCAACGGAACCTTTGTTAACGGAGAGCGACTACAGGAACACCAGCCCACTGAGCTTGCGGCGGGCGACACTATCAAGGTTGGTCAGACAACCTATCAGTTGTCGTTCATACCGTCGAATACTTCCCCGCAGGAGACGATTTCCCCCTATGAATGAAGTGAACGACTCCTTGGAGCCAACGGCTGGATTCGACCGCGACGAGCTGGTACTGGGATGGCGACCGTACCACGGTGCTCCTGCAGCAGTAACAACGCTGCTAAAATACTCTGGTCGAACCGATATGGGGCAGGTAAGAGAGAATAACGAAGACAAGTTCGATGTTTATGAACCTGAGGACCCAGTAATCCTGGCTCAACGGGGCGCAATTTTCGCGGTAGCCGACGGAATGGGTGGCGCGCTAGCGGGGCAGATAGCAAGCGAAATGCTGTTGAAAAACCTTCTCGTGGGATACTACAACTCTCCATTGGAACATCCAGAACACGCCATGGAGGAGGCAATCGCAGACGCCAACAGCCGCATTCATTCTCTTGCACAAATGGTACCAGAGCGCCGCGGAATGGGCACCACGCTGGTAGCGCTCGCAGTGGTTGAGGACCGTGTACTTGTGGTGCACGTAGGCGATAGCCGGGTATACCTTGTACGCGATGGTGCCATTTACCAGGTAACCGCAGATCATAGCTGGGTGGAAGAACAGGTTCATATTGGTGCAATGACCAGGGCAGATGCTGAACTCTCGCCGTTTCGCAATGTCATCACGCGGTCGGTGGGAGCCTCTCCCACAGTAGTTCCCGACATGCAGTGGCAGAACGCTAAGGTTGGTGACATCTGGATACTCTGCTCAGACGGGCTTACTGGCCACGTTTCCGGGGAGGAGATCGCCCACATCGCACAGCACGAGTCCCCCTCAGAGGTGACGCGTCAACTTATCCACCTCGCAAACGCACGAGGCGGGCGCGATAACATCACCGTCCTTGTGGTTTCTGTGCGGGCAGTGACTGGCAGTAATGAGATTAACGCCTTTAAACAGCCTGAGGTATCACAACAGATTGCGGAATCTTCAGGCGAACCGGCACCTAAGCGTGGAATGGGGCGATTTTTCAGCCGTTAAATCGCACGACTCTCATTTGGCTAAACCGACCTAATTATTTACGTAATAGATATTGCAGGAACAAATTGTCTCGCAACCAGGGTCGTTATCTAACAAGAGGAATGTTTTGGCCGAATTAGTACTAGAAAAATACGAAATCATACGGGAGATTGCGCGAAGTAACGATATTGTTTACGAAGCGCGCGACTCGCGCCTCGGGCGTGCCGTTGCCCTTAAAGAGCTTAATTTTCCTGCAGGAATTGCGGGGCAGGCCAAGCGCGAGCGCATAGAGCGATTTAACCGAGAGGCACGAGCTGCAGGGCGTCTTACGCATCCTAATATCGTCTCAATTTTCGATGCGGGAGAGGATTCCGGTAGGTATTTTATAGCAATGGAGTATCTGGATGGCCAGAGCCTCCGTGAATCACTAGCGGTAAATCCCCAACCCGGGATTATACGTGCCTGCAATATCGTAATTAGCGTGTTAGAAGGGCTTCACCATGCCCACATCAACAGGGTTATACACCGTGATATAAAGCCCGACAACATCTTTCTACTCAAGAATGACGTGGTAAAAATTACGGACTTCGGAATTGCACGAATTACCGAGGACAGCGCACTTACTAGTGACGGGCAGGTATTTGGTACACCAAGTTACATGTCTCCAGAGCAGATACATGGCCAAACAATTGATCACCGTACCGATATCTTCTCCACGGGTGTCATGCTTTATGAGATGGTAGCTGGCCGAAAGCCGTTTACCGGCGACAGCGTCATAGCAATCACTTACGCTGTCGCGAATTCGGATCCACCACCCATTTCAGGCATCTCAGTACAGCTGGACAGTGTAATTCGCCGCGCGCTACAGAAATCAGCATCCAACCGCTACGATGACTGCTCGCACATGATCACGCAGTTGAGGGATGCCCTTGATAACGCCGGTAGCCCTGTTCGTACCATCCACCCAGGCTCATCCTTGACGGCC
>JAJZFK010000558.1 GCA_021805405.1 bacterium | reverse complement strand
CTTCCGATCTGTGGACCCCATGCTCAATCCTGACACTCTTGGGAATTCGTTGCCGCGTAAGCACCTTGCCGCAACCCTCATCCAGATGGGAGGAACCGCGAAGTTTGAGGAGTTAAAGAAGGCATGCGATATTCCCGCTTTCAGGTCCACCTACAGCCTCCTGGTAAGGCAGCATGTTTTTAATGAAGTACGCAATATTGTGCGTACTGGCGTATCGGTTAAGACGGAGCGCGTCGTGAGCCTTGCAGTTACCGAAGCCGGCGATTGCGGCTCCACGGTTACGGGTAAGCAGTCCTCGGTCCTGCGGGTTCTACAAGCGCACCGCGATGCTGGTATAGAGCATGTGAGGGTGCAGCAACTCCTTGCAGAGGCAGATGCGGGTTCCTCCGTTCTTGCTGCACTGGTAAAAAAACGGCGGATTATCATTGCAAACAGGTCTGTTAGGCGGGCACCGCTCACGCACAAGGGAGCATTTACAATCCCGCCCTCCCTAATGCCCGGCCAGGCCCATGCAGTGCTGCAGATTGAGCGGGCGCTGGACACTGGGCATTATAAAAAGATTTTACTGTTTGGCGTTACAGCAAGCGGCAAAACGGAAGTCTATCTCGCTGCAATTGAGCGGGTGCTAAAGCAGGGCAATAGTGCGATGGTACTCCTGCCGGAGATCGCTCTTACTGCTCAGGTGGCCGACGTATTTGTGGCGCGATTTGGCGACAGGGTGGCACTACTTCACTCCAACCTTAGCGATGGTGAACGGCTAGATGAGTGGCAGCGCCTGCAGAACAATGAAGCACATATTGTGGTGGGTGCAAGGTCTGCTGTGTTCGCACCGGTGCAGAACCTCGGTTTAATCATCCTGGACGAGGAGCACGAAACCTCGTATAAACAGGACTCTACGCCGCGATACAATGCTCGTGCAGCTGCCCAGTGGCGCGCGGAGACAGGATCGGCGGTTTTGGTATTGGGCAGTGCTACTCCTTCGCTGGAGTCGTTCTACCAAACGACACAAGACTTTGAAACAGCGCCCGATAACCCGTTAGCAACCCTCGTAGAGATGCCGGATCGTATCAGCAACCGGCCACTTCCAACGGTGCGTGTCGCGGATATGCGAGAGGAGTTCAAGAGCAAACCAGTAATGTTCTCGTCACAGCTTCTGGAGGCAATGGCAGAACGTTTTGCCCGTAAGGAGCAGGTTATCCTCTTTCTCAATCGCCGTGGATATGCCCAGTTTGTCCTGTGCCGAGATTGTGGCTGGACTGCGCGGTGTGAGTCTTGTGCAGTAAGCCTCACATTTCACTCACATGACAAAAGTTTAAGGTGCCACCACTGTGGGTTTAACGGCCCGGCTCCATCAATATGCCCGGTATGTGCTGGAAGCAGGGTGCGGGGCTTCGGAGTTGGTACCGAGAGGGTTGAGGAGGAGGTAAAGGCACTGTTCCCCGACGTCACCTCGTTGCGTATGGACCGTGATACTACCTCTCGGCGCGGTGATCACGCAAGGCTGATTCGGGCGTTTCGACAGCGTGATGCGGATGTACTCATAGGCACGCAGATGGTAGCCAAGGGGCTGGATTTCCCGCACGTCACACTAGTGGGAGTGATAAGTGCAGACACCACGCTGAACATGCCGGATTTCCGTGCTGCAGAGCGCACCTTTCAGCTTCTGGCACAGGTTGCCGGTCGGGCCGGACGAGGAGAACTACCTGGCGAAGTATTTGTTCAAACGTTCACGCCCGAGCATTATGCTGTGCGCTGTGCCTTGGGGCACGACTTTAGGCAGTTCTACAACACGGAGATGGTCTACCGACGAGAACTGAACTATCCGCCCTACAGCAGGTTTGCCAACCTCATTCTTTCTGGAATTAATGAGGCAGAAACGTGCGCGAGAGTGGGCCAGTTGTCTGCGGTTATACGGCAGGTTGCCGAGGGCCGCGCAGATGTTATTGGGCCCAGTGCAGCACCTCTTGCCAAATTGAAGGATCTCTACCGGTTTCACTGCGCCGTAAGGGCTCCGTTGAGCATAGATATGGCTCAACTCATTAGGGAGGTACTTTCCCTGGCGCCTCGACCGTTACGAGCAGGGCTCACCGTAGATATTGACCCGTTATCAATGCTTTGACACCTACCATTACTTTTACGGTATCATGACACGCGGCAGGCTAAGGAGGAGGTATCTTGGAGGTTAAGACAATCGAATTTAGCGCGGAAATTACCGGTCAGGCAGCCCAATTGCGACGTGGCGTGCAGTCGGTAGTGCCAGAAACGGGCCTTGAGGAGAAGTTGGCGCTTTCGGCAAAGGACGGCAGGCCACTGCGCATCAAGTTGGGGCTGGATCCAACTGCCCCCGACATTCACCTTGGTTTCGCGGTGGTATTGCGCAAACTACGACAATTTCAGGATATGGGGCATCAGGTCGTAATTATTATTGGTGACTACACTGCTCTCATAGGCGACCCCAGCGGTCGTTCCGTAACCCGCCCTATGCTTACGCCTGCTGAAATAAAGCGCAATGCAGAGACCTATGTCGATCAGTTATCCCGTATTCTGCAACGTGAGCGCACTGAGGTTAGATTTAACGGCGAGTGGCTTGGCAAGCTGGACTTTGCGGAAGTGGTGAAGCTAGCCGCGCGCATGACTGTAGCCCAGGTGCTGCAGCGCGATGATTTTGCAAACCGCTTTAGCACTCATCAACCTATCAGCCTTCACGAACTGCTCTATCCACTGGCACAAGCCTATGACTCGGTCGCCATTAATGCGGACATCGAGATGGGCGGGCAGGATCAAACCTTCAACATCCTGGCCGGCCGTGACCTGCAGCGTGAACTGGGGCAACAGCCGCAGGCAGCGCTATTTATGCCCCTGCTAGTTGGGCTGGACGGCCACAAGAAGATGAGCAAATCACTTGGCAATTATGTTGGTATTTCAGAAGAGCCAGTGGTTATGTTCAGTAAGGTTATGTCACTTTCTGATGAGGCTATGAAGGAGTATTTCGTACTCTGCACGGACGTAGCGTTAGATGAGGTTAGCACTCTCCTTGCCGCAGCGGCATCCGGATCGTCAAATCCGCGCGACGTCAAGCGTCGGCTTGCCAAGGAGATTGTAGCGCTCTACCATGGCGGTGAAGCCGCACAATCTGCCGACGATGAGTGGATGCGCGTGCACTCTGGCGGAGAAGTACCGCAGGACATGCCAGTAATGAGTTATGAGGCTGCAATTAGCAAAGCCGGAACGGTATGGATTTGCAAACTGCTAGTTACAACAGGACTGGCGACTGGTACTGGCGATGCTAGACGGCTGGTGCAGCAGGGTGCAGTGTCTGTCAATGGTGAAAAGGTACCAAATGCAGAGTGGGAGCCCACTTCCGAGGATCTGGAAGGGGCCGTTCTTAAGGTGGGGGCTAAACGTTACGTAAAACTGAAACGGTAGTGATGCTCACTTGCCGCCGGGGAGCGTACCCTCCCCGGTTGTTGCGTGCCATGGATGGTACGATAAGGCAAATCGAATGCGGCTGTTAAGTGTGGGATGAGTACCATACCACCACTGCAGCAGGGCGGGT
>JAJZFK010000400.1 GCA_021805405.1 bacterium | reverse complement strand
CTACGCCAGCCTCGGCCAAGGCGTTTGCAACAGTTGGTCGTTCGTATGACGCCGCGCCTACGCTTTCGCCACAGGTGCTGCACATTGCCACCGGCAACTCACCAAAGCTTCTGTTTCGCAAGCGGGTGCTAATCACCAAACCCGATACGGAAGGTTTCTACTACCAGAGATACTGGTTCCCTCATCTGCCAACTGGCCTTTACCTTCTAGATCTTCGGCACGGTGCCGATACCGGCGCTTCATGGCTGATGGTAACGAATACGGCGCTGGTTACAAAGCGTTGCAGGAGCCAGGTGCTTGCGTATGTTGTGAATATCGTGACAGGAAAACCCGTGGGTGGCAGTGTGGTGTCATTCTTCCGGACCCGAGGTTTAGTGGCGAAAGCCACGACGGATGCTCGTGGGCTCGCACTCCTTACAGTGCCGCCTCTGCCGAGGGGGGAGCAGGCAGGTGCAAGCTACCTTACAGCGGGTAACCACGGAGACGAAGCGCTCTGTTCCAACTATTCCAATAACTCCGGTTCGCAAGAGGAGTATGTTGTATTCAGTTATACCGATAGGCCAATCTATCGGCCGGGTCAAACCATTCAGTTCAAGTGCATTGTTCGGCGTCGTCGCTATCCACAAGACAGCGAAGCGCTCACGGCAGTGGCGAGCTTAAATGGCAGTGGAACGGGAGATTACACCGTACCCGCTGGTACGATGGTTCATGTGGAACTGCGCGATCCCTCTGGCGTAGCTGTACTGAAACGGGACTACCGCCTCAACAGGTTCGGTGCCATTAGCGGGCATGTGGATCTGCTTGGTGAGGCTTCTACGGGTGTCTATACATTGTTTGTTACGCCAGGCGGTCTCTCCTATGCGCACACACATGATATTGTTGTTTCCGCATACAAAAAGCCGCAGATAAAGCTGACTGCAACATCCACGGCACCGCAGGTAATTGCCGGGCAGACCGCGACCGTCAATGTTTCTGCAGCTTACTACTTTGGGGCACCCGTTGCCGGGGCTTCGGTTTCGTACAGCGTCTACAGTTCGCCAGACTGGGCATCGGACTTCCCTGACGACTATGACTATCAGGACGGTGACGAGAGCGCAATCGTCAATACGTCTGGTGACACCTACTATGGCGCGCAGGTAACGTCCGGTAGTGCCGTATTGGATGCTAACGGCAATGCGCAGATCACGTTTCCTACCAGGGAAGTGAATGTGCCGGGATCGAACCTTGTGCAAAGCAAGATATTTGACTGTAGCGTGACGTTAAACCCGAATACACCTCAGTCTACAGAACAGGATGTTTCGGTGCGCGTAGTACAGGGGGATTTCCACCTTGCCGTTGAACCAGCGGGTTATCTCGCCGAACATGGCAAGACCACCAACGTGGTGGTAACTGCGTTGGGTTATCACGGCACGGCACGTGCCAACCGTGCGGTTACCCTGCAGATGTACTATGAGGACACCGCCAGTGTTACCTACAAACGTGTTGCGGTCGGCACGTTACATGCAACCACAAACATGGCAGGCAAAGCTGTCTTTGCAGTAGTGCCACCAAAAAATGGCGAACTAATTCTTAAGGCAGTCGCCTCTGACTCTGCTGGTCGCGTGATAACCGCACGAAACGAGATCTGGGTTGAGTCTGCGGGCAGCGACGATTCTAACGCCACGGCGAACGACCTCACCATTTTCACCGATAGACGGCAGTACACACCTGGGCAAACTGCCCGTGTGCTTATCTCGAGCCGTGGCAAGGGCTATTCCGCACTTGTAACGCTGGAGGGGAGCCGCATCTATCGCTCACAAGTGATTGTCCTTTCGCACGGTAATACGATTGTTCACCTGCCAATTCGCGCCGATTACGGCCCTAACCTGTTCATCGACGTTTGCTATGTTAGTCATAAGACCTTCGCGTCCAGCGAGGCCTCGCTGCGGGTTGCTAACACCAATGCCAAGCTCCAGGTTACGGTGAAACCGGTCTACGCGCCAGGGCAAACGGTCTTTCGACCCGAGCAGCGTGTACAGTACCATGTTCACGTCGCAGATGCGCACGGCCAGCCAGTGCATGCCGATTTTTGCCTTGCAGTGGTAGACGAGGCGATCTATGCACTTCGGCAGGATCACCCTGCCGCAATCCTGCGCAAGTTTTATCCACGCCGTTACAACCAGGTGGATACCGAATACTCGTTTGCAACGCTCTACATGGGCGACGCCGACAAAGCAGAACCCAAAATTGTGACGCGCAAGAAATTCCCGGATACGGCCTATTGGGCTGCCGACGTGGAAACCGACAGCCACGGTAACGCAGTAGTCTCCTTCGTGTTGCCCGATAACCTTACGAGATGGCGCGCCACAGCCATTGCCCAGACACTGCAAACAGAGGTAGGTTGGGGAACATGCGACATACAGGTAACAAAGCCGCTGGTGGTGGATTTCACCACGCCTCGCACGCTGGTGCAGAAGGATACGGCGGAGGTAACCGCGCTGCTGCACAACAACACAAGCTCCTCGCAAACCGTGCTCACGAAGCTGACTACCATGGGACTGCAGGTGGTGGGGGCGTCCCAGCACTCATTAACAATGGCGTCTGGTACAACCAGCCAGGTTACCTGGACAGTACATGCGGATACTCCCGGTCCCGCGACGTTGAACGCAGTGGCATGGACGGTTCCTTCGAGTGGTGGACGGCAATTTACCGATGGCATGCAGCTTACCATCCCTGTGAAAGCCTATGGGTATCTGCACATTGCAACCGTTTCCGGGTTGGTTACCGCCGCACAGCAGCAGAGCGAGAATGTCCGCGTGAACGCGCTTACGTCACCTCAGCAGGTAAGCGGCGTGGTTCACATTACGCCTTCGCCCATTACAGCTATAACCGGGGGGCTGCAGAACCTGGCAGACTATCCCTATGGCTGCGTAGAGCAGACTAGCAGTCGGCTGATCGCGGATGTAGCGGTAAAGCTTGCGCTACGTCAGCTGGGTGGAAATCCGGCAGACGCGGTGCCCGATATCGACAACATGATGCGTGAAGGCATTGCGCGGCTTTACCGCCTGCAGCATTCATCCGGTGGTTGGGGGTGGTGGCACTTCGACGCTGAAAATCCTACGATGACGGCCATTGCGCTAATGGACCTTGAACAGGCGCGTGCCCTGGGGGCACCCATATCCATGGGGGTGCTCAGAAAGGCAACCGCTTTCTCGCTGAAGGAAGTGAAGACGTGCCCCACCGCAGACCGGCCCGCGCTGCTCTACGCCCTCAAGCTGGCAGGGCAGCGACGTGTGGTGCAACGGATGCTTGCCGCTATGCCAGGTAGTGCCTTTAGTAACGCAGGTGCGGCATATGGGCTCATGGCCTCCGCAGGCAGCCCTGCGGCCACCGCCAGGTTCAAGCACCTGCTGGTATCGCGCGTAAGCTTGCAGGGCGAGCTGGCTCACTGGGGCGGCGGCGCGTACACGTTTAGTGATAACGTGGATAGCACTGCGTTGGCGCTTCGGGCACTCGCCACGGTAGACGAGCAAAATGGGCTAGTTGCACCGGCACTGCGGTGGCTGATGCTGCAGAATTCG
>JAJZFK010000423.1 GCA_021805405.1 bacterium | reverse complement strand
AGGCTAAGAGTACCCGGAATATTAAGGAGAGCCTGCTCGCAATCGTTGCGGTGCTTGCCAAGAACACCGCTCCAGGCCAGGTGTATCACTACCTGAGGCGCAAAAGCTCTTAGGCCGTCGCGGTAGCTTACCGGATGCTCGAGGTGGCCGTGAACAACCCGCACGTTCGAAACTACATCATCTATGCGCCACGTGCTGGACTCAGCGCGCGCTAACAGAGCAACTTCGTCGTTGCGGCACACAAGGTTTCGCACCACATGAGATCCTACCGCCCCGGTTCCACCTGTAACCAATATACGCAACGTGAACTCCTAGCCTGCCATCATGAAATAGTGCGGCTGCAAAGATGATCCAGTGCCTGTTGAATGCGGCGCGAAGCCGGTTGTCTTCCAGGCACGTCGCCCATGCCGAATCGGTACCGATGGGCAGTTTTGGCAAGCGAGACCCGCAGATAGTACAACCAGAATTTTACTTCAAAATTTGCGTGAAGGTCGCGAAGTGATCTGTAGCCATCAAGAAATTCGCGATGAATCGGTTCCCGGTAGAACGTTGCCCAGGCAGCAATATCGTAAACCGGATCGCCTGCGAGCGCGTCTTCCCAATCAAACACTGCGGAAATACTAGTGCCGTTCGTAAAGAGGTTGCTCCCACTATAGTCACCGTGAAGAAGGCATGTATCTCCATTTTGCAAAAACGTTTCCAGTGTCTTAAACAATGATGTAATAGTAGCGACTTCATCTGCAGAAATAGAGGAGGCGGCCTGGCAGTTCACCAGGTGCTCATCGAGGTTAAGTAATACAAACTGCTGCCATTTATCGTGTACTCCACGAGGTGGTTGGGTAACGTCATCGGTGAGAGCCGCAACATCCAGCGGTCCAGCTCCAGTGGCCACAACCTCGTGAATCGACGCAAGGGTCCTGCCCATTTCGTGCGCCACACCATCTGGTAACGCCTGCGTCGTGCTATTCTCAAGCTGCTTCACGGTTAATGCCGTCGACTCGTGAAATACCTCAAACGGAAACGGCGCGTTGCTTTGTGATACATCTACCCACAAAGGAGCCGACACTGGCACCGACCACTTAGCACCCAAACCGGCGACCCAATAATCTATGATGAAGTCAGGTGTTCCATCGGGGGTATCTAGCAGCGCAGTACGCATAATGTACCCTCTGTTATGCTCGTCCTGCAGCCTGAACAGAGAATGAAATGTGCCCAATGCAGGTAGAGCCGTTACGGTTACATCAGCGCCAAGAAACGTGGTGGCAAGCCGCGCTATGATTGGCATGTATTCGCTTGACAACTCTTCACGGCGCTGTTTAAGGCCCCTCAGGAAATCCGGTGGGGCGGCAATATCTGCTTTGAGAAGGTGGACAGCGCGTCGCTGCGCCGCCCACCCTTCAGATCTTGCTATGACAGCGGGAGCCCCCGCTGCCATCTTAGAGATCAGAGTAGCCAAACTGCCTGATCATAACGGAAGCGAGCGATTTGACTTCAGCTTTCTCTGCTGCAGTAAGCTCGTTCATCGTAGCAATGTTAGCCTCGGTAGTAGGAGTTCGTACCGTACCCCAGGGATAGACCTGCTCGAGCTTTACGCCATTCCAGGAGGGATAGAGCAGAGTATCCGAATACGATAGACCAAGCTTGGTGGCAAGTTCTCCCAGGGTTTTCTTGGGGTCGGCCACCATGTCTTCAAATCGCATGATGTGGAACCGGTCAGGATACCGCTCCGCAAAGGTGAGCGCCATATGCTGCATAATCGACCAGGTCCAGGTATATCGCGCTAACGACAGTGGGAATGGCCGCTTTTTGGTATCGGCATAGCCACTGTAGGGATTGCGGATTACATGCAGAACCTGCCCCTCTGGCAAATCACCCAGAATTTTCTCGGTATCAATTCCCTGCACCGGGTTATAGCCCAGGTACGTGGTCTCTTTGCCGGTACGCTGAACATTCTTCCATGCATCAAAGGTCGCCTGAAAAAATGCCATTACGAGGTTACCGCGAGTTCGCGGCTTAGAAGCGGCGATCTCTACAAATCGCCGCTTCCTGTCGGCCTCATCAATCTGTAAATCAGCATGGGCGAATTTGCTGCGAGAGGGCGTGCGCAGCATTACTTTCATCTCTTCATCAAAAAAGAGTTCATAGTCATTCTCCAGGCTGCCTTCCAGCGGAAACTCTGGCCACCGATATTTAAATGGCACAAAGCTCGTGAGGTAATCTGAAACGAGGCTGGTTCCTACTTGCGACTCAAACGGATAGACAAACAGCTCTGGATGTCCGTCTAACATGCGGTGCGTGGTGTTACCGCCATTTTCATACATGGCCGATATCATAATTAACCTGGAAGGATGCGTAGTCAAGCGATTTCTCCTTAAGATTTCCCGTTTGTGAGGAATTTGCGATACCAGTCCACTGTTGAAACCAGCCCCCTATCCAGATCAAACAACGGGCTCCAATTCAACATTCTGCGCGCTTTTTCCGCACTAAGGTACTGATGTCTAATTTCATTGGCCGCCTCACCCCGCACATCTGGTTCCAGTGTACTGCCCATGAGCGTCGTTATAAGGCCAACAAGTTGAAGCACATTCATCTGAATTTCATTCGAGAAGTTAAAGGCCTCGCCCCGCAGCTGCGGGTTTTCAGCGAGCTTTTCAGTGAGGTGCATATAAGCCGCCGCACCATCTTCCACATAGAAATAATCTCGAACAAATTGTCCATCCGACCGTATCACCGGCCGTTCACCCCGTATAACGGACCGTATCGTACCGGGTACGATGCGGTTCCAGTTGAGGTCACCGCCGCCATAGAAGTTGCCACACCGTGTAACAACTACAGGCATGCCGTAAGTGTGCGCATAGGTGTGGCATATAAGGTCAGCACACGATTTACTAACATCATAAGGATGACGCCCCTGCAGGGGAGTATCCTCGCTGTAAGGCAGTATCTCCTGATCGCCATATGCCTTGTCGCTGGATGCGACAACTACCTGCTTCACCCGCGGACTGCGCCTGCAAGCTTCCAGAAGATTCCAAGTGCCACGAATATTCGACTCGAACGTTGAAATGGGATTGCGGTTTGCAATGCCAACAATGGTCTGTGCTGCGAGGTGAATGACGGTATCTACCTCATACTCCCCAAGTACGCGCTCCAGCACTTCAAGGTTCGTTAGATCGCCGGTCACACCGCGAACCGCATCGATATCGCCAGATCTGAACAGCTCGCACTGCGGAACCCTGTCGCGCAGCAGGCACACAACGTCGGCCTCGGCAGCGAGCAGTCTCCTTACCAACCACCCACCAACAAGCCCGGAGGCACCGGTAATTAGAACAGACCGATCCTGCCAGAAATTACTCATTCCCAAACCTTCCACGCCGCGTCACCGGCCTGCCATAATCCTTCAAGGTGGCGCTTATCGCGAATTGTATCCATGCACTGCCAGAAACCATCGTGTTTGTAGGCGGCAAGTTGCCTATCGCGCGCAAGCGCTTCCAGAACGTCCTTTTCCATCACACAGTCGTCGCCGCCAAAGTATCTGAATACTTCGGGTTGCATAACCATAAA
>JAJZFK010000556.1 GCA_021805405.1 bacterium | reverse complement strand
ATCATCTTAATCTTTCGTGCAGGTCGAGTACGTAGGAGCATTTACCAGACACAAACATGCAGGTAGGCAATACTTGAACCACTTTCTTGATTATCCCAGCTGGAATTCAAAATGAGAAGCGCATGAGCACGAGCTAATTGCTAAACAGATCAATAACCTGTTTACATCCGAATAGGTCTCATTTGCTGCGCTAGATGCACTACTCTCTAATTGGAACGGAACTTGACAATAATACGATATAGTGTTATAACTATAGTGTTACGTCACAGTATGCTGACAAGGAGACACGCTTAATGCGTACCCGAAACCGATTCACAATTTATGCGCTGCCACTCGTCACCGCTGCAGTTTTAACTGCGGGTTGCAATTCGCACAGTTCGCCGCGGCAGAGCACAGCGCAACTGCAGTCTGATCCCATCCATGTAGGCGTCGAGCCGGTGAACTATACAAATATTTCAAGAGGCATGTCGGTAACAGGCGTGGTTAAACCGCACCAGGATGCGATGCTGGCGGCGCAGATTATGGCGCGCGTGGTGAGCATTAACGTGCACCAGGGCGACGCGGTAACGCCAGGCGAAGTGCTTGCGACGCTAGACTCCAGCGACATGAATGCGGCACGGGGACAGGCAGCAGCCGGTCTGGCTGCAGCACGGGTAGGCGTGCGAAGCGCCACTGTAGCGGCAACCATGACTTCAGCGATGAGTACAGCAAAACTCGCAGAGGCTCGTGCGCAACTGGCGCAGGCAGAAGCCGCGTATCAAACGGGGAAGGCTAAACTGGCACTCGTTTTAGCAGGACCGCGCCGCCAGGAAAAGGCGCAGGCCATGGAAAATGTTGCGCAGGCAAAGGCGGGCCTCGCGCTCGCGCAATCTAATAAGAAGCGAATGGCAGATCTGTTTAGTGAAGGGGCCATCTCGGCGCAGCAGTACGATCAGGTTAACACCCAATATTCGGTAGCATTGGCGCAGTACCAATCTGCAGTTCAGGGCTTTTCAATCGCAGAAGAGGGAAGCCGTCGCGAGGATATTGATGCCGCCCGCACGTCTGTAACCCAGGCAAAGGCTGCGGTTGCGCAGGCACTAGCCGGCATTGCGCAGGCGCGCGCCGGTCTGCTGCAGGCAGCGGTTAGCAAACAGGCAATACAAAGTGCCGCAGCGCAGGCGATGCAGGCTCAGGCTGCCCTGCAGAGCGCCGACATTAACCAGGCGTACACTGTAATAAAAGCCCCGTTTGCCGGCGTCATTGCACAAAGGCTTGCCGACCCAGGCAGCATGGCATCGCCGGGTGTACCTATTCTGGAAGTTCAGGGCACAGAGCTCCGACTGGAAGCAGTGGTTCCTCAATCACAAGTTGCACTTGTGAAACTTGGCCAGATATTGCCGGTATCGCTAGACGCGCTTCCTGGAAAGTCGTTTATGGGTAAGGTTAGCGAGATAGCGCCACAGGGCGACCCCTCTAGCCACACTTTTGTTGTGAAAGTAACACTCCCTGCTAATCCCAATATTCGTGCCGGGATGTATGGTAGGACAAGTCTGGCACAAGGCAGCGATCGACGCCTGCTCGTGCCAACAGAAGCAATTTCAGATCTGCAGGGTATGCATGCGGTCTTTGTACTGAATAGTGGAAGCTCTACCGTAACGATGCGCCTGGTAACCCTGGGTGCCCAGCTCGGTAAAGATACCATCATACTCTCCGGCCTTCAGCCCGGTGATAGGGTGATTACGCAGGGCGCACAGACGCTGCACGATGGATCGGTGGTTACCATAAATGGATAATAAAACTCCCCATACAGGCATCGCCGGTGGTATCGCTGCAAAGTTTATAAATTCCAAACTCACGCCCCTGCTGATAATCGCGTCGTTGCTGCTGGGCTTTCTGGCAGTGCTTGCCCTTCCACGAGAAGAAGAGCCACAGATTAGCGTACCGATGATTGACGTCATCACTATGCTGCCAGGTTCCACCAGTAAAGAGGTTGAACAGAGGCTGAGCACGCCTGTGGAGAAGTGGATATGGGAGTTGCCAGGCGTTAAATATGTCTACTCCGTCTCGCGCCCTGGCATGTCCATCGTTACAGCACGGTTTGATGTTGGCGCAGACCCGCAGACGAGCATCGTGAAACTGGAGCAGCAACTGCAGCATCACGCCGATGAGATGCCAATGGGTGCCTCCCAGCCACTTGTTAAAGAGCGATCGATTGATGACGTGCCTATTCTTGGCATAACCTTGCACAGCGCACGATACGATGCCTACACTCTGCGGAGAATTGCCAATCGGGTGGATATTGCCATTCGGCAGGTGCAAGACATTTCTTCTACCGAAATCACCGGCGGACCACCGCGGGAAGTACGCGTTGTGCTAGAGCCTTCGAAGCTGGCTGCGTACAACCTTACTACCGACCAGATCGTGCAGGCGCTGCAGATGACTAACCAGCAACAGCAGGCTGGTACATTCTCAAACAACAACAGCGACATCGCAGTACGCAGCGGTCAGTTCCTCTCAAATGCGCCTCAAACTGGCAACATCGTGGTCGCCGTCGTAAACAACAGGTCCGTGCTGCTTAAGGACGTGGCACAAGTAAGCGAAGGTGCCGGCGAGCCCACAGACTATGTGTTGTTTGGGGCCGGGCCGGCAGCAGCTCACAAGATTATTGGCGCACAGCCAGCAGTTACCATTGCGATTGCCAAACGGCATGGAACCAACGCTATATCGGTTGCCGGTGAAGTAATAAAGAAGGTTGACAGCCTGAAGGGAACGCTTATACCATCGGACGTAACCGTCACGATAACTCGGAATTATGGGCAGACCGCCAGTGAAAAGGCGAACGACCTGCTGTTCCATATGCTCGTGGCAGTTATCTCCGTTACACTGCTGATCGCGTTTACTTTGGGCCGCCGAGAGTCTCTTGTCGTAGCCGTTGCCATCCCCGTTACTTTGGCGCTAACCCTACTCATCTTCTATCTGTACGGCTACACTCTTAACCGTATTACACTGTTTGCGCTCATCTTCTCCATCGGTATCCTTGTAGATGACGCAATCGTCGTAGTTGAAAACATAGTTCGGCACTATCGGTTGCCGCAAGACAGGCGCTCCGCACTTGAGGCAGCAATTCAGGCTGTAGACGAGGTGGGTAACCCTACACTACTCGCAACATTCACGGTTATAGCAGCTATTCTGCCCATGGCGTTTGTAGGCGGATTGATGGGCCCATATATGCGCCCAATTCCTGTTGGTGCCTCTGCGGCCATGCTTATTTCTGTCGCCATCGCGTTCATCGTGACACCGTGGGCGGCCTATCGCCTCCTGCGCGGCGAGCATGAAGAGAGCCATCGTGATGTACACAGTAACAATGAGCTAGCGCACCATAGCGAACCCGCCCGCCAGGACTGGATGACGCGAATTTACATTCGGCTGATGACACCCCTCCTGGAGAATGCCTTGGCGAGCTGGCTATTTCTTGGAGGTATGGTGGTACTCCTCGTCGCGTCGTTGGCCCTGTTTCTTACCCGCTCGGTAGTCGTTAAAATGTTGCCGTTTGACAACAAGAACGAGTTTCAGGTGATAGTAGACATG
>JAJZFK010000228.1 GCA_021805405.1 bacterium | reverse complement strand
GCGGGCAATGTGCCAGACTCGCCCATGCTCTTAAACGGTGGTACCGGGCTTGCGGTGGTACCGGGCACCACAGGGTTGGCACTTTCGCAAAACGGAAGCAGTACAGGCGGGGTTGCCTGCTCACCGCTTTTGGGGCTTGCTGGAGCCGAGCTTACCGTCATCGTCGTCGCAGCATTCGCAGCGTCGAACCCCACCTCCAACTCGCCGCTGGCTATCAGTTTCGGGACTGCCCAGGGCGTGGATACCGAGTTCAACCTCGGTATATGGTCGAACCAGTACCTCTGGTGGGACATGGGCAACGATTATACCTATCGACCTATTCCTGGTGGCTTTAACGCGAACGCTCCGGTTATGATCGGTGCCGTACTTCAACGTAACCTAACCAGGGCGTTCTACTTTAACGGATTGCGCGTGGGTGGAGAAGCGCCCGCAAAGTCGCTTTACGCTGGCAATGGTGGGGTATCGCTTATGCAGCAGCGCGCCGCTCAGGCATCCAACACTTCAATGAACGGAATGCTATATCTTGCCTATGTGTGGACACGGGCGCTAGTTCCTGCCGAAATGGCCGCATTGGCCGCAGAGCCCTACCTCTTTATCGTGCCGCCTGCCCGCCAGGGGACCTGGTTTAAGCCCGCTGTAACGTCAACTGTTTGCGCAGGGGCTTACCGCCTCTCTATAGGTGTTGGAATGTAGTGACAGAACTGGCCCGCAACACGCGTGAACCCAGGAGTATCTAGATGACATGGATTACCGGCGACGTTCAGGTAGTTACACGCACCGAGACACACGCTCAAGCCATTTCGGCCACGACTCAGCAGCTTACGGTGACAGTGCCCAATGGAAGCATTCTGTCACCCGCGCCTGTAGTTACGGTTTCGCCTACGGGCTCAGCGCTGGCGCACACCTTCATTGTTAGTATTGCAGCCGCCTTTACGGGCGTGTACCGGTTATCCTGGCACCTGGCGTTTAGTGACGGCGAAGTGCTAGATCGCAACGAAGTACGTGTATGTACCTACACGGATATTGGTGGACTTGTAAGGCGACGCCTGCAGGAGAGTACCGCTTCCCTAATGGATGTGGACCTGGATCCCGAGGTGTGGGCCGTAATCCGAACGCTGCAAGACAGGTTTACCGCGCTTCAGATTGCGGGCGGATACAACTCGCTTGTTGGGCTAGATCAGGAGCGGTTCGACTGGGCCGTTGGGCTTGTAACTGCACTAAGGCTTCGTCCCACACGCGCCAAAGCAATACCGGTTGGGGAATTGGCTCAAATCAAGTTAGGACAGAGTAGTTTCGTTTACTCGGATGGGCGCGTTGGTATACCCCTTGAGCAGCAGTGGCTTCAGGAGGCGGTCATCTCGCTGGGGCGGGTAACCGTCATTCAGAATCAGTTTCAGGCGGCAGCTACCAGTTTTCAGCCCTTCCGCATAAGCGGCCCAACCCGGTTTGCAACGCAGCAGGGTAGTGTAGAGACACTTCTGGGAGGTGTCATTCGCCTGCTTACCGATCGCTGGTTTCTAGATGCCACCGGTGAGAATACAAACGGCGACGCAGGTTACCAGCCGGTCTTTTAAGGAGCACCTCGCCATGAGATTGCAGCGATTGGCCAGCGTAAAGCCAGCACGAAAACAGTTCAACGCAGATGCCCGCCGAACCAGCCAGGGTGCAGGCGAGCTGCTGCTAAACCATGGCGGCCTCGGTTATATTGCGCGGCGGGGAGTAGACTTTGGCACGAGCCTGGCGGTGCAAACCCTGGAGGGGTTGTCGCGGCTCGCCGTTCAGCAGCCGCTGGAGCTGCTCAGTCTGCTACCCGACGTCGTGCCAGAAGTCGGCCTCGCACTCTGGAACCTCACCTGGCTTAGTTGCGGCCCCACGCGAGTGAGGCTAAAAACAGTACGGATGGGTGAGTCAGGAGGTGGTGAGGAGTGGCCGGCTGCTACAGCTGCAGTGGAGGCACTTTGGCGGGATAATCCCGGCGAAGTGGGTGATTTTCACGACGCTATGGCGCAAAACATGCAGATGCTCTGTTTTAGCGGCATGTGCGCGTGCGAGGCGGTGCCCGCTCCTCGTGGCGCTGGTGTGGCGGCCGTGTTCCCCGTGAATACGCTTACTCTGCGCTACCGCCGAGATAACGCCGGGCTGCTTACCCTGTGGCAGCAGCAGACGGCTAATGCTAATGGGCTGGGTCTCTATTCCGCAGGATTCGGCGGCTTTTTTGCTCCCATGCCGATGGAGCGCTTCTTTGTAAGCAGGCTGGCGGCACTGCCGGACGAGCCTTACGGCCGCGCCCCGTTTGGAGCCGCCCTCACTCCCGTGCTAGAGTGCCTGGCGTTTATGCGTGACCTTCTTCTGGCGTGGCATCGAGTGGGTACGCCAAAGTGGGACGTAGGGTTCGATTTTGAGATGTGGGCCACGCTCGCGCGGGATGTTGTGGGTCTATCGGACCCTGTGGAGATTCAGCAGTATGTTCAGGCACGGTATGACGACGCTGTAAAATTCTACAGTGATCTCAACCCGGATGATGTGTTTTTCCATGACATCAAGAGTAAAGTTAACGCGGTGGGAAGTGGCAGTGACTGGGGCCAGATAGAGCCAATCTGGAAGATCCTTCGTCAGCGGCTCATTCAGTCCTTAAAGCAGCTACCCACCCTTATGGGTATCGTGGAGGGTGACACCGAGACGTGGAGCCGCGTTCAGTGGGATATCTTCTCATCTGGCCTGCAGGCCATGTCCTCTCGCGCAGCCTCGCCCCTGGTGCGTGCCAGCGAATTGCATTTAAGGCTACTTGGAATGCCGTGCCGCGTTGAGGCAGAGTTTATTCCTGCACCTACTGTGGGAAGGCTCACAGAGGCGCAGGCACTCGCACTTGAGATTGCAAACCAGGCTCGCATTCGTGACGAAGGATGGCAAAGCCAGGAGAGTGCCGCCATGGCAGTAACCGGCACCGCCCCCGTATCCGGTCCGCCAGCAAGGCCTGTGCCGGTTGCTGAAGCAGGAGGTAACAGATGATTGGGTACGCACTACAGACCGCGGCTACCTGGGTAGTCGGTGCCGCGGGCACGCCTACCGTCATCAACGGAACGAGCGTAACAGCCCTGTGGGAGCGTGCGCAGCCAGGCCGTGTGCAGATGTTTCTAGGCGAAACCGATTGGAGCGAACCTGCCTATGAAGTTACACTGCCCGCTAGCGTGTTGAACTCTCCCGTGTTTGCCGCACCTGGCAGCAGCATCACGTGGCTGTCGGCGGGGTGGGTGGGCGTCATTCGCTCTCTGGACGTTACGGATGTACAAGGTGTTATAGTGCGCGTTACTGCCATCGTACAGCTCGTGAGCGGCTAGGCTGCACCCATCGCAGCGACTCCTCCCCCGACGCTTTCGCGTCGACCCCTCCTCCGGGCGCGCCTTTGGCGCTGAAGGAGGGAGTGGGAGAAGATGGCGCGGCTGGTTTGTGGTTGCAACGAGGATCCGGCGGTGCACTCACTGTGCAGTCGTCATCTGCACTCCCTCCTTCAACGAGCGTAGCGAGTGCCCGGAGGAGGGGTGGCCCTGCAGGGCCGGGGAGGAGTCTCTTCAC
>JAJZFK010000201.1 GCA_021805405.1 bacterium | reverse complement strand
CTAAAAGCAGAAATTGACAGCGGCATCGCTGCAGTGCTTGAGAGCGGTAACTATATTGATGGCGAGAATGTCACGCGCCTTGAACAGCAGGTTGCCGAAATCTGCGGGGCATCACACGGTATTGGAGTAGCATCCGGTACTGATGCACTGGTTTTGTCGCTAGTAGCATGCGGTGTAAAACCTGGCGACGAGGTGATTACCACGCCGTTCACTTTTGGAGCCACCACCGAGGCAATCGCCCTGGTGGGTGCACGCGCTGTCTATGTAGACATAGATCTGTGCACATACAATCTCGACATCACAAGCATTGAATCTGCAGTAACACCCAAAACCACGGCAATACTGCCGGTGGACCTGTTCGGCCAGATGGCAGACAGAAGCGTACTCCACGAAGTGGCTCAGCAGCACAATCTCAAGGTAATTGCGGATGCCGCGCAGGCAATAGGCGCCAAACAGGGCAACCGCCCGGTTGCATCGGATACGGACGCTACTACGCTATCGTTTTATCCCACTAAAAACCTGGGTGCGTGCGGTGATGCCGGTATGGTACTGATGCATGATGCCGACCTGGCGGCAAGAGTCCGAAGCCTGCACGCACATGGACAGAGCAGTTATGGGTACTTTGAACGAGTTGGCTACTGTAGCAGGCTTGATACACTGCAAGCTGTTATATTAATGGCTAAACTGCCCCACCTTGAGAAATGGAACGCCGCACGACGGGCACACGCAGCACTTTACAATGAGCTTTTAGCGGGTTGTCCTGTGGGTCTGCCCGGTGAAGAAGCCAACAACTACCACATTTATCATCAGTACACTTTACGATATGCAGATAGAGACGGACTTCAATCCTTCCTGAGGTCACAGGGGATAGACAGCAAAGTGTTCTATCCTCACGCAATGCACCTGCAACCAGCATACAGTAATCTGGGATACCATGAAGGTGACTTTCCTGCGGCCGAGCGGGCAGCTAAAGAAGTGCTTTCTATCCCAATCGTCCCAGAGCTAACAGATGAGCAGATAGCCTTCACAGCAGCACAGATCAGGACCTATGTAGAAGCAAAGCACTAATGCGCCTTTGACGCGCAGCGACCGGTACGAATTTGCGTGCCATAATGTTACGGTGCTAAACTACCTAAAATGTATTTTATAGCTTTGGTAAAGGCTTCGATTCTGTAACTTGAATGAGTTGGTCAACTGGCAGAGGAGTAAAAAGTTTATGCGTGCGATGATTCTTGCAGCAGGGGTTGGTTCTCGTTTAGATCCTCTAACTCGCAACGTTCCCAAGCCGATGGTCCCCATCCTCAATCGTCCCGTAATGGAGTACCTTATCACGCTCCTACGGAAACATGGTTTCACCGAGATAATGGTCAATCTTCATTATCTGGGTGACCAGATTGCGCAGTATTTTGGCGATGGCTCTAAATGGAATGTTGAAATTCACTGGTCTTTTGAGGAGCAGTTGTGGGGCGACGCAGGCAGCCTGAAACGGCAGGAGAGCTTTTTTCGCGACGAAACCTTTCTTGTTATTGGCGGCGACGACCTTACGGATATGGATCTTACGCGCGTACTAAAGACGCACAAAGAAAAGAATGCACTGGCCACCATAGCCTTGTCGTTAGTGGATGATCCCAGTGAATATGGCATAGTGCTCATGAACGAGGAGAGCCGCATTACACGGTTCCTCGAAAAGCCAAAAGGCGAGGTAATTTTCTCTAACACTGCAAACACCGGCGTGTATGTATTCGAACCGGAAATATTCGAGCTCATTCCCCATGGCGTCTTCCACCTCTTTGGTAAGCAGGTCTTTCCGTTGCTGCTCGACCAGCACCTGCCACTCTTTGGCCACCTAACGGCTGCTTACTGGAAGGATGTTGGTAACCTGAAGATCTACCAACAGACGCATAGGGACATGCTGCAGGGTCTGGTAAACGTAGAATTTCCGCTTTCTGAAGTCCGCAAATATGTCTGGATGGGCGAAAACGTAAGCATAGATCCTACTGCCGAGGTTGCCTACCCTGTAGCCATTGGAAACAATGTCCAAATCCTTGCTGGTGCGCGCGTACTAGAAAACACCGTGATTGGTGATAACTGTCAGGTTGAGGAGGGCGCAGTAGTACAGGACTCCATTCTTTGGAACGGCTCAACGGTAATGCGGAATACCCACCTTGAGCGCTGCGTTGTTGGCCGCGACTGCCGCGTAAAAACCAACGCTGCAATCTTCGACGGTATTATCGTAGATCCTGGTCGATCTGTTAACGGCAATGGCAATGGCAACAGCTAGAAATACAGCCGGCCACGGATGCGAACTTCCGTGGCCGGCTGCTTTGTTGGCGGGCTAGCCACGTGCCAAGTTGGCCCGCTATTCTCAGTTTCTGCGTACTTGTAACCCTTGGTGGGCCCAACGCTACCCGTCCAATCTCTTCAACGGCGCAGACGCGTCCCCCACTAGCAGCCAAGCGAATACCACTCCCCACCATCCTAACCGGCCGCATTGCAACAATTTCACCGTCCCTCCTCGCATTGACAGTAGGTAGATCGTTAACGCAAATCACGTTGACCAACAAAACGAGGTGGTGGGCAAAACGAAACCTGGTGAACTCATCTTCATTCATCGCCAACGAGGTAGTGGTCGTTCATGTACGGCACCTGCGTAACAGTACCAATGCTGTCGCCACGGAGGTCTCCGATGATGTATCGTGGAAGTGGCTAACTATGGTGCGCAAAACGGTCCTATCGGTTACAATAGCCCACGTAGGTACTTCTACTATCACGACAACACCCACGCCAGCCATGCCGTCGATTACCTATCACCTTTCACCACACACGCTGTGGGCTATTGCCGACAAAGAGGTGCATGGCAATCCATTTACCGTAGGCAGCAAGATTTGGGTAGTTCCACGTTCCAGCCCCACAATGGGAGTAATGGCGCGGGCAGTTGCAGATACACGCAAAATGGTGATGATTCTTAAAGAGCGTCTCGCGCCGGTAGTACGGGGGGTGCTTGCGGCAGTAACGCCCCTGCCAGATACAGTCACGCTCCATTCCGTCGAGGGGGATCTTCGCACCCTGCACTGTGCTCATAATCTGGTCGTTATGCGCGGCAAGAAAGCGATATCATGGCAGGTACTGAGTGCGGGCGAGCACGTAACGGTGCGCCTGCATAAAAACGAAGAAGGTAAGCGGGTAGTGTGGAAAATAGTACTGATGGTGGGCCGGTAGCGTAAGGGTGTTAGGTTGTAATAGCCAGGTTTAGTCGTTGCCTAGGCCTTCATGCTCAACTGCAGTTTCAAGAAATTTGAACGTCTCTACGCGGGAAACAACGCCTGCCCAGCCACCTGCAGCCGTGCAATTGAGAGCCGCAGCACCTGATGCAAACCATATGCACTCCCTCAACGGCCAGTGACTGCTGAGCCCAAGTAGCAGTCCCGCTCTAAAAATGTCGCCCGCTCCCGTGCAATCTACCACCTCTGGGGCCCGCATTGCCGGCATGCGCACAGCACCTTTCCTACCCGCAGCGGCAACAAAGCAGCCGTCCTCGCCATGGGTGATGATAGCTGTCTTGTTGTAGCGGTCACGCAGCTCGGCAGCCTTCTGCAAGAGTACAGGGCGCGTTAGATTCGTGCCAAGCCTGCTGCTGGAGGTCAGGTTTATTTCGGCGGCACTACACATGGCGGGGCTATCAAGAAAATCCATTGCAACCACGCGGCATCCGGCCGCAGCTGCAGCTAATCCTGCGGTAACACCTGCGTCCCATGCATTCGGATCCATAGTAAACCAACGTGCCTTACGCAGTGGCAGCTTCTCTGGTGGCGGCGACTTCATAGCGTCAAAACCGGTGCCGAACATGGTGCGCTTGCCATCTGGCGTAGCAATGCATGCACAAAAGGGCGTCGCACAATCGCAATTCACCTCTACGTAGCTCATGTCCAGGTCGGGTGCATCACGTTCAATGAGCGACAGCAACTGCTTCCCACGAGCATCCGCCCCCACAGGGTTTCCCGCCAGTGCAACGGTGCTCCCCCACTTGTGCAGTGCAGCGCAAGTGTTGAACGCCTCACCACCTGTGGTCGTTCTCTCATCAAGAATAGGCGCGAAGCCATCGGCTTCGGGCAGTGCCTCCACTCTCCAGATGGCGTCAAGACAGACGGTTCCATAAACCAGTACGTCAATTGGTCGGGATTTCATATTCTCATTCAGTGGTAAATTAGGTACGGCTCTATTCGCTCCCGGTAACGTTGCAGCGTAGGCTGCCAACTTTCTTCTATATCGGTCGCGGTTGTACCTGCTAACAGATGATTATATACGGATTCGTTCGCCAACAGCGTCATGAGGTTTTCTGGCTGCCACTGCTCAGGATAGAGATTGAGCAGGGCGAGCACCAGCCGTAAACCAAAAGCAACTGGTTGAACACGTGTCACGTCGGTAACTTCCAAAAGGATACCCCCACACATTTCATCCTCGTACTGCCGGGCACGCGGTACAAACCTCACAGGACTGACTGCAATACCAAGTTCTTGAGAGTGCAGTTTCAGAGCAAGCAGCCTGCCATCAATCCACGGGGCACCAATTAACTGAAACGGTGTATCGGTTCCCCTTCCAACTGCGATGTTTGTAAACTCACACAATGCGGCCCCAGGATAGAGCAACGCCTGGGCTGGAGAGCGCAAATTTGGCGACGGATTAACCCACGGGAGCAGCGTATCACTCCACATCATACGGCGTTGCCATCCACGTACCGGTTCAACCGTGAGATCAACGTTGAGGCTCAACTCGTGGTTAAACAGACACGCCAGTTCACCAACCGTGAGACCGTGCCGAAGGGGAATATTGTGGCAAGCCACGAAGCTCAGCTTATCAGGATCGGGCAGGGGACCTTCTATAGCGGCACCGCCTAACGGATTGGGGCGATCTAGAATCAGAAGACCAGTCCCGGTCGTTGAGGCTGCTTTCATACACCCAAGCAGCGTTGAAATATAGGTGTAAAACCGGCAGCCAGCATCCTGTATATCGTAGACAAGGAGGTCAATCTCCTTAAGTTGAGAAGCCTCCGGCTGCTGCCTGGGCCCATATAGGCTGCATACTGGCAGACCGGTGGCGACATCAACGCCATCGGATACTGCATCATCGTCCTGACCACGCAGACCATGCGCTGGTGTGAACAGGCTCACAAGCTTTACATTAGGTGCCGCATGAAGGAGATCTACCACCGACAAGCCCTCAGCGGTGTGGCCGGTGTGGTTGGTAACCAGTGCGACTGTCTTGCCGTTGAGAAAGGGAAACCCGGCTCCCACGGCATGGTCTAGCCCAGTTGTCACCGGGAAGTATGTCATGAACTTGGATAGAGTATCGGTTCATCTAGCAGTAAATGGTCGAAGTCAAAACCGCATTTGGTAAACACTCTAAAACAGGCGTCCACACAATCGGCATCGTACAGGCGTGCCCTGTTGCATAGAATTTCGTCGAGCGCAGGCTCTATGCCTAGTGCTGGCCGATAGGGACGATGTGAAGCCATCGCTTCAACAACATCGGCAACTGCCATTATTCGCGATTCTTTTATGATCTCGTTATCGCGTAGACCCTGTGGGTAGCCGGATCCATCTAACCGTTCATGGTGCTGCAATGCAACGAGTGCAACCGGTGAGTCAAACTCAATACCACGAAGCATATTGAAACCTATTTCAGGATGGGTGCGGATGATTGCCATCTCTGCAGTAGTAAGCTTGCCCGGTCGGGTCATGATCTCACTTGGAACACTTATCTTGCCAACATCATGCAGAAGTCCTGCTACCTGAATCTGGATGACCTGCTCCTGATCATCCCCAAGTTCGCGGGATATGGCACCTGCAAGTGCCCCAACTCTTCGCTGATGCGCAGAGGTGTATGGATCGCGCACTTCAACAGCAAACGACAGCGCCCTTACTACGCCTTCCATGCTGCGGTGCAGCCTGGCACTATCTAGACGGTGGGCATCCTCAGCTAGCACCTGCACTGTAATGTCCTGAATGTAGACTGCTAGTCCATCCTGTGATGGATATGCCTTTATCTGGAACCATCTGTTGGTATCTGCATAGTACTCTCGAAAGGATACTGCAGTATGATGATGCATCGCCTTCTGGTATTCAGAGTGGAACTGCATCTTTAGCTTTTCGGGAAAAACATCCCATATGATCCTGCCGAGCAGATCGGAACGATTTCGCCCGGTCATTATCTCAGCCTGAGGGTTAACGTATGAAAACCGCCAATCACGATCGAGCGCGAAATACGCGTCTGTTACGCTTTGAAGAACGTTGGTAAGCCTTCGGTTTGCGCGGCGAAGGGCCTTTTCAACCTGTTTCTTGTCGTCCTTGGCCTGTGCCGCAACGAGAACCGATGAGAGCACATGCATCAGGTCATCAAGCGTGTGGGTATCCCGGCGCCGCCACTTCTTGTCTGTTGGTGCAGAGATCAACAGAAATCCCAATAGCAGGTCACCAGATTGAACACGAGCAACCCACGAGCCTAGTCCATCATCCCGCTCGAGCAAAACTGAAAGTGCACTGTTCAATTCGGCATCGAGCAGGTGAATAGTGTTAGCTCCTGCAACTTGGGCAGCCAACTCCTGAATATACTGCGCGACAGCTGCATCCAGTGGAACTCTCTTTATGATGCCTGAGCAGAGAACTACTTCATACCCAGCCTCACCACAAGTGCGCAACAGGTCGGCACGTAATCCATTGAGGAGTTCACAGGCCGCCAGTATTCCTTCCAGTAACACCTCATGAATTGAAACGCCCGAATTAAGCCGCCGGTTAAGGGCTTCAAGAAGGTTTAGGCCACCAAGTGGTACGGTAGACGGCGTGCCGGTTACGACACTATCGTTGACTACTGCGTGCCTGGTATCCAGTGCCGTGAGGTCAGATTTATTAGACATGGTATTCCCGCAATTCTTGCCAATGTACCCGTTACAAAACGGTGCACGGAGGATTAGCAAACAGTGAAAAGAGCAGAGTTAAAAAACGGGGCTCTTAAAGGGATTGCGCCTGAACGGGAAAAAGTGCCTGATGATTTTACAGGGTGCGTCAGATACTAGCGCGGTGAGAGGCACCACATCAACAAATTCGTACTTGGAGACTGCAGAGTTGAACACGCGACGGGCGGGCATAGTCTCTACTCCTTGTGACGGTAAAAGAACAACCGTTGTAGGTTTCTTGGACGTTGATCGTGTATATTTGGTTGTTTCGTGACACTATTATATTCTAATGATTATAAAAAATGTGTTATGGTTTCGGAAACCTCGGCATATTTGCAATAATTCGCCAGCTAATTGCGCAAATGTGCGTTGGTCATATCCCTTTATCGCTATCTACTTGCTCGCCATTTAGCGATCCAGGAGCTTGCGGCTATACCGTTACCGGTCCCCATAGCGCTACCCGCTACTAACATTGAAAAGGAAGTTCCGGGATGAATCAATAATATTACAAGCCCAATGAGCAAGCCCTGAAGTGGAATCCCACTCAAGGCGCCCATTATCAACCCAGCCACAGGGACATCTGCGAGACCAATCAACGCGCCGTAAACAACGGCACCGCCCCACGTTACTCCCTTCACCCGACCTGTAACAACTAGCCAGAACCACTGGCATCCATATAAAATTGCGGCCCCAGGAGCCAGGGCTATAGCGGAGAAATGGAGACACGCAAGATATCCCGTCTCCTTCGGTGCTGTGGGCAAAAGGCTCATAATGTCGCTCATTAGCACCGCACATGCCATCAGTATGACTGCAGCAACATAGTTTGCCGCAATCATAGCAAGAAGCGAAGAGGAACCTGGCCTTCCGTACTTTCCGCGCCACCCCAGCCCGGTAGCTTTCATATCGTCATCCTCAGTACCATCTGCTCATGAACCTGCTACTACGGCAAATGCCTTATCAGCGGCAGCAAGTAGCAACTCCGTCTCACCGGTGCCTATTTGGCTGCTCAAAAATGCTGCCTCAAACTGCGATGGCGGCCAATAGACGCCTGCATTTAACATTGCGCCATGCCAAATACCAAAGCGCTTAATATCGCACAGGCGCGCATCGGTGTAGTCGTTGACTAAAGCTTTAACGGTAAAGAATACGGTAACCATGCTGCCAACCTGCTGCACACACACAGGAACACCGTGCTTGGTAGCTGCTGAGCGTAGCCCGTCGGCGACGCTGCTGCCCAAAACATCGAGAATACGGTAGACCGCAAAATCGTTCGCGCGGCAGAGCGTTAATGTGGCTAGTCCTGCAGTCACTGCAAGCGGATTGCCGGAGAGCGTGCCGGCCTGATAAACGGGCCCGACTGGAGCCACGCACTCCATGATCTCCTTGCGACCACCATAGGCACCAAGGGGCATGCCACCACCTAGCACCTTACCCATTGCAGTCATATCGGGTGTAACCCCAAACCGTTCCTGCGCGCCACCGTAGGCCAACCGAAAGCCAGTCATTACCTCGTCGAAAATCAGAACCGTGCCGCTAGCACTGGTTACGTCTCTTAGTGCCTGTAAGAATCCTGCCGCCGGTGGCACGCAGCCCATGTTGCCGGCGACAGGCTCTACTATTACGCAAGCAATGGAGGAACCGTGCATCGCAAAGGCTTCCTTAAGGGCCGCAATATCGTTGAACGGCAGGGTCATGGTATCGGCGGTTGCTGCCGAGGGTACTCCCGCGCACTCTGGCAAACCAAACGTTGCAACGCCAGACCCAGCCTTTGCCAACAGGAAATCCGCATGGCCGTGGTAGTTTCCCTCAAATTTCACAATTCCGTTTCGTCCGGTAAACCCGCGGGCAACACGAATGGCTGCCATGGTCGCTTCCGTTCCGCTAGATACCAGGCGAACCATCTCAACGGAGGGAACAGCATCCACAATAGCCTGCGCCATCTCGACTTCCAGCGCGGTCGGCGCGCCGTATGACCAGCCACGTATCAACTGGGCCTGCACAGCTTCGCGAACCGCAGGATGAGCGTGGCCAAAGAGAAGTGGTCCCCATGAACCTATACAATCGAGGAAACGGTTTCCATCCTCGTCGGTTATCCACGGTCCGCTAGCCGAGGCAATAAACGGCGGGTTCCCCCCAACTGCCTTAAATGCGCGTACCGGCGAGTTTACACCACCGGGAATAATAGCCTGTGCTTTTTCGAATAGCTGTTGTGATCTGTTCCTGTTGATATTCATCCATCATTCTTTCTAACCGCGTTATCTATAGCTTTGCGAGATTAACACGTGCCGCGACCCTCACGAGATACCAAAATTCTCGACCGTGTTAAAGTGGCGGATTACCACCTACCCAGGATATATTCATTAGTGTACACAAAATCATGGTTGATTTTACTTCAATGACAAATCATGCAGGATTTACACAACCAAAACCCGAATAATTGCTAACAATTGACCTGATATTTAATTTGGAGGGTGAAAATCGATGGAAGAACAAGTTATTTTGATCTTGCACGGCTGGGGTGGCAATTGTGAGGACCACTGGCAGGAGCATCTGTTCAGTCGACTGAACAGCCTGAATGTGCCCGTCTACTATCCGGCATTGCCAAACCCGTCCGCACCGGAAACCAATGCATGGCTGAACTGCATTCGCAGGGAGCTCACAACCATCGCGCGAAATCATCCGGATGTGCCACTCACAGTTGTGGCTCATAGCCTGGGAAGTATTGCCTGGCTGCACTTTGTAGGCAGTATGGCAGCCACGTGCGACAAAATTGCGGAGCGCGTATTGCTCATTGCCCCGCCCTATATCCTTCCTATGGCGCCGCCGCCGGATGCACCGCACACCGTGTCAGATTTCTTTCCGCCGCCGCTATACCCCGCAGCAGTGCATGGTACAGCCGCAGAAACTTGCTTTGTCTGCTCTAACAATGACGACTATGCAACGTATGAACAGACCCAGGGGTATGGAAAAACCTTACAGATACCTGTACATTTGCTAGAAGGCGCGGGCCATATATCGCCCTACTACGGTTACGGTAAGTGGCCCTGGATTGAGGAGTGGTGCCTCGGTAACGCCTCGCTGCCTCCGCAGCCCAAATAATACTAGATCGTGGGGAATACGAGTAGTGTGGATTTCTGTAGCAACGGTTAATGAGATTGCGCCGGGTAAATGCAAAGTTGTTACCCGACGCAATCTTGAGTATGCGGTCGTTAACGTAGCCGGCGAGTACTACTGTATTGACAATATCTGCCCGCATGCAGGAGGCTCCCTTGGTGACGGCATCATTGAGGACGACTGCATTACCTGCACTTGGCATTACTGGCAGTTTGATATTAAGAGTGGCGAGATGTGTGGTAACCAACACGTCAAAGTCGCATCCTACCCTGTGAGGTTGCAGGGCGAGGAAGTGCAGATTGAGGTACCCACGTAAGTGCAAGCCGTTTGCGGTTATTATACCTAGCGCGAGAACAGCAACCTGTTAGGTCGCGAGGTTCAACCGGAATACGATCGACCGGGCCCACCAAATGCCGCGCGAACTATGCTGTAACATGCGTATGCCGTCTGTAGCCGCTGATCCAATTACGTTTCTATTTTGCTGATGCCCAACGGCTAGATTTTGGTAATCGCCAACATTTGCTAGCGACGGGCACACTCTGGGAAATAAAACTTTACGACCTGTAGAACAGAACGGGGCACATCCGGTAGTTGTTGCGAGCCGCAGGTGCCGCTCTGGTTTTTATAGTTGGAACTGATGTGCAGCCCCCAACGATGAGTACCGATTTTACTAGTAAATAGCCTTTCGCCCCCTCCAGACCGCTTAACAGTCTCGCAGTGTTGACCGCCGCTACAACCAACCAAATTGCTTGCGCACCATAGCTGTAGCGACGCCCTATGAATTTACCCGCTTACGCAACCCTCTGCAACCTGTACCTACAAACCGCGCAGATTTCGCCTCATTGCCGCTAATTGCAATACCGCGAACTTCTCAACGGTATAATAAGTAACAATCTTCCACATTAGTCCTTTGGAGAGTTACCATCACAAGTGAGGCACAACGCATGACCGCTGCAACGATTGATAGACCTACATTGGCTAAGGCTGAACGCAACGTGGGCCGCGATCTTATGGACATCTACGAAAAGCTGGCTACCGGCGAGCGACTGGACTTTTCCGATGGAAGTCGTCTCTTCAAAACAGACAACCTCAGTGCCGTTGGATGGATGGCTAACCTTGTACGCGAAGCGCGCCACGGTGACCGATCCTACTACGTTCGAAATCAGCACATTAATTACACTAATATTTGCAATAAATTCTGCAAATTCTGCTCGTTCTACGCAAAAAAGGGCGGGCCACAACCGTACGAACTCACGCTTGAGGCAGTTAGGCGTAGGCTAGAAGAGCATATTGATGTGCCCATTACCGAAGTGCACATGGTGGGTGGAATAAACCCGCGCCTCCCCTACCAGTACTACCTGGACCTTCTTGGAACTGTGAAACAGGTACGACCGGGTGTTCACATAAAAGCATTTACCATGGTAGAACTGGTCGAAATTCAGCGGCAGGCGCAAAAGCCCTTACTGGATGTGCTGATGGAGCTAAAGGCGGCAGGTCTGGACTCGTTGCCCGGCGGTGGTATAGAAATACTCTCCGACCGAGTGCACGAGGAGCTGTTTGATCGCAAACTAGATGGTGAGGGATGGATGGACGTTGCACGCACTGCAGCAGCGGCTGGGCTAACGCAATATGCAACCATGCTTTACGGGCATATTGAGACACCCGACGAGCGCGCGGAACATCTCGTTCGCATTCGTGCCCTTCAGGACGAGACTAAACACTTTATTACGATGACACCGCTTGCGTTCCACCCAGAGGGCACCGAGCTTGAGCACATTCCACACCCCACTGGCTACGATGACCTTCGTGCTATCGCCGTCGCGAGGCTCATGTTAGATAACTTTGAACACGTAAAGTCCTTCTGGATAATGAATAGCCCGCAAATTACGCAGCTTGCCCTCTGGTACGGAGCCGACGATGTAGACGGAACAGTTCACGAATATGAAATTACGTATCAGGACGATGACCACGGTAACAAGCGACAGGTACTTACACGTAAGCAGATGATCAAGCTTATCGAAGAGGCTGGTCGCATACCCATCGAGCGCGACAGCCTCTACCATGAAGTCATTGCTGGCGAAAAAGAGCCCGACGTGCAATCGCGATTCGAAATAGAGCTCACGGAAATTCGGTAACATACAGTTATTACTACGGCATTAGTTAGGAGAGCCCGTCACCAGTGAGATGGTAACTGGCTCTTTATTCTAACGAACTTATATCAGGGTATTGCGAAGTACTACTCCGGCTTCTCGTGGAAGCGCAATCCAGGTGCTAAACTCGCTGCCACTGGGCCATTACCTCGCGCAACTCAACAATTAACCCTATCGTATCCAGGCGAGTGATTGCCATTGCAAGGTCCTGCGAGCTGAGCAATTCACGCAGATCCGATTTTGCGTCATCCCAATCAACTGACTTCACAACACGCGTGGAAAGTCGGGAAGGGGAATGACTCTTCATCCAGCGGCTAACCAGCAAAAATTCGTCCTCACGCCCGGTAAGAACCCCGTCGCGAGCTGCCGAACACATCAAGTCTACCAGTTTTTCAAACCGTCTGGAATACTCTAAACCTTCCCTGTTCACAAAGCGGCGTATTGCGCGATTTGGAGCTACTCCTCCGGTTATCCTGTTTACAACCTGAGCGAACCTATTAGTCGTACGGGTCAGCGAGGTGCGAGCCTGGGCGCAACATCGTACAAAAAACGAGACCAACGGCGAGCGTGCCGCATTTAAAGACCATTGATACGATGGTGCACCTGTCCTGATACCCATTAGTTCGCTCCTCCATAATGATCACCGTCCTTACACTACAATCGGCGGTTTCCCCTACCGCTCTTGCCACCCAATACTTGACGTGCCACCACCCAGTTTGCAGCTACTACTCAGATTTTGGCTGACGGGACACAAAGTTCATTCGCAAATCTGCAAGACGCCTCTGCAGCTCCCTGCGATCAGCATCTGGAAACTGGTTTTCAACACGCGACAGAAAAAACTGAACGGCGTCGATTGCCATTCGTGCTTCCACGAGGTTTTCCTCAGCCTGGCCCGTACGAGGGTCTCCTAGCAATCCAAGAGCAACTCGTGCACGCGCGTCGAAGACGGGCACGAGCACTTGGGCAAGCTCCGTAGGGGTCAACTGCATGGCGGCCCAGGATATCATGCTGCGCATATCAGGCACTGGCCCGCCACTATCAGCGTCGGAACCGGACTGTGACTCAGCAGTCTCAGAGGTCGCATCCGGCTCGTCTACAACCGGCTCCGCACGGTCTACAGATTTATTATCCTGAGTAGAGGCGCCTTCATCTACAACAGCCGCATCCAACTCTTCGTTCACCTGCATTACGTTCCTCCTCAAAAATCGCCCAAACTATTTGACACGTACCAATTGGAAGTGATAGTGATTATGACACAGAGGTCGTCCAAATGCGAAACTACTTTGACTCAATCTTACTCCAATTTTAGAGACGAATCAAGTGTTGACTTTGCGCATGTAACTTAAATTTAGTCCTGGTAATGTCAACCAATATCTGGTCAATCACCCCATCACTATTTGTGCGGCACAGTCTTATAGCAGCTGAAAATTCGTGATTGGCTTGACGCTCATGCTGGTGTTTACCCTTTAAAATTATGTTTGAGAACGAGCCAAATATAAAACCCTGAACACACTCATGCTGCTTGCCATCCGCCAACACATGCCAGTGGCATGATGAGTGGTAACGCCTGGCAATCTGAGGAACCAATTCATATAACCATCAGTATAATTAGTGCTACCTCTTGCCTGATGCGCAGCGGCAACCTGAGGCAATTTACTGCAACATTTCGTCGCAAAAGGTTGTTTATGGTAAATGCTGGCAATTGTATTTGGACTATGACATTGAACCATTTTGAACTTTATGGTATAACATGGTATATAAACTATACCAAGATGTTGGACAACACTTTACAGTCAAGGCATTCGCAATGAAATCAACCCAGGATGCTCCCGCACTCTCACCTGTTGTCAGCAGGATTACTGCAGTAATAGATCAGCGCATTCGTGATGGAAGCTATGCAGAAGGCGAGTGGTTGCCCACCGAGCGAGCATTAGCCGAAGAGTTTGAAGTAAGCAGAATGCTCATACGGGCAGCCATTAAGGAGCTGGAGCGTCAGCAGCTGATATCATGTGCAACGCACCGACGCCCTACTGTATTGCTGCGCCGCCCCCACAAAGCTCGCATTAGTAGCTCGGTGAGCCGCAACGTAGCCCTATGGGTCTGCCCTGCGCCAAGCTGGCCGGCTACGGCAATGACTATGCGCGGCGTTCAGCAGGTACTTACTGATAACTGGCGGCTGGTAGTCGGTAGCCCCACGGGAGATACCAAGCAGCAGCTCATAGAGTCGGAGCAACGATTCCTGCGCCAGATTTTGCGCG
>JAJZFK010000408.1 GCA_021805405.1 bacterium | reverse complement strand
CATTACTGACGTCGGTTCTGGAACCTTTACGGTGAACGGTGCCTCGGTTTACTTTGGGGGTTACTACATTGTGCCAGGCTATGGTAACGGTAATGGTGATAATCGATGGTCACTGGGCCAGCGTCATGCTAACGGACGCGTGTGGGACTTTCTAGACGGCCATGCCAAATGGGTGAAAGACCCTCCGTTTGTGAATGCCGACGGCACGCGAAGATCGTTTTCACGAATATATAACGATTACGTCAAGATGGGAATCTTCTCGGATCCTGGGCAGCAGTAACCACCCGGTACTACTACCTGTACTTCGTCACTCCCTGTTCTGCAAGCCGCAATTACAGGGAGTGGCAGTTTTACCCCTGTCTGCAACCTCACGTATTGCCCTCGGTTTAAAAGCGTCCAAACCAGTGTTATAATAGATTGTTGATTAACGGCTAGAGGTTGTGAACGATAGTTGTCATACCCGTCACCATTTAGCCGTGGAGGTAGATTTAATTGAGGTACCGGGCATTTACGCTTATTGAGTTACTGGTGGTCATCGCGATAATAGCCATCCTGGCAGCGCTGCTTTTTCCTGTTTTTGCACAGGCTCGTGAGGCTGCTCGTAAAACGTCGTGTCTCTCCAATTTGAGCCAGATTGGCATGGCAACTCAGATGTACCTGCAAGATTATGATGGCATGTACCCGCAAACCAAGGGACATTCCACTACACAACCTCAGGTAGATGACGCAGACGGGAGCATTGAGAACCCCGATATTGGGTCTGTTTTCGACATGATTTTTCCGTATACTGGGCAGGGAAACAAGGCGCCAGACAACCAGTTTAAGCAGGCTCTCTTTGCGTGCCCATCCGATCCTCACCCCTTTGACCCACGTTGTCCCACTGAATTCAACCCCGGTGGCCCAAACGTGATATCGTATTTGGTAAACGGCTACTTTGTGTGGGGTATAACCGAACCTGGTGTGAGATCACCTGCTGATACCATTGAATACACAGAACGTAGAAGCGTAACCGTTAGTGGGGTTCCGCCGTATTGTGATGACATTTACCATCCCTGGTTTGACCCTTCCATAAACCCGCTCACCCCAGGTGGTTACAATGAAATGGATAATAGGGCAGGTGCAATTGCTACAGTAAGACACATGGGTGGAAGTAACTACGTATTTGCAGATGGCCATTCTAAATGGATGCGATTTAGCCAGACGTTTTCGCCGCCTAAGGTTAATATGCATATACCCTAATGCCTGCATTTACCGCGTTGGTGGCTCGTGCCATGATAAATTTCAAAATATATGGTCGTATTGTCAGGATTTAACCGTGGTCGCGCTAAATGCGTTGACTTGCAGTAGCACATACTGCTATACTTGTGAAAGCTTAAGGGCAAAGTTGCCCCAGTCATTCAATCGTCTATTGCCGGTTGTTATTCAGGCTCGAAGATGCGCCTGCACAGCGGATTTTCGCGGTGTCAGGATGTGTCCTGTAATTGGTGGGTCTTCCACGGGCTCGCTATACGCCATCACGTTCTCCTGCACCCTCAACAGGCCTAAATAACCTGAAAATGTCGGAGCTGCCTTTTGCGCAGGCTATTCCGTAAAATCCCACTCTCAAAAAGGAGATGAGCGCACATGACGCCCAAGGAAGTGATTGATTTCGCGCGTGAGCGAGAAGTCCGTGTTGTCGACATCCGCTTCACCGATCTTATCGGTCAGCAACAGCATTTTTCCATTCCGGTAGAGGTGCTAAAGGAAGATGTGTTTGCCGATGGACTAGCATTTGATGGCTCGTCCATTCGTGGCTTTAAAGCTATCAACGAATCGGACATGCTTCTTATCCCGGATCCAACTACGGCATTCATCGATCCGTTTTTCGATGTACCCACGCTCAATATCGTCTGCGACATCGAAGACCCCATCACTCGCGAGCTCTACAATCGCGATCCCAGGTCTGTCTCCAAGAAGGCGGAAGCCTACCTTAAATCAACGGGGATCGCCGATACCTGCTTTATGGGACCCGAGCCCGAGTTTTACCTGTTCAACGACGTGCGTTATGATCAGACTTCGCACAGTGGTTACTACTATGTAGACAGTGACGAGGGTATATGGAATTCTGGCAGGGATGAAAAGCCGAATTTGGGCTTCAAAATTCCCTACAAGCGCGGCTACTTCCCCGTGCCACCCTCAGATAGTCTTCAGGATCTCCGTACCGAAATGATGTTGAATCTGATGGAGAGCGGCATCGAGATGGAAATGCACCATCATGAGGTAGGTACTGGCGGCCAGAGCGAAATCGACATGAAGTTCGGCACCCTGCTTTACATGGCCGACACCATCATGAAGTTCAAGTATATTGTGAAGAATACTGCTGTACAGAATGGCTACACCGCAACCTTCATGCCGAAGCCGCTCTTCATGGATAACGGCAGTGGTATGCACGTCCATCAGTCGCTGTGGAAGGACGGTAACCCGCTGTTCTATGATGAGAAGGGTTATGGCCAGCTTAGCGAAACCGGTGTGCATTACATTGGCGGTATCCTCAAGCATGCAGCTTCTCTCCTTGCCTTCTGCGCGCCAACCACCAACTCTTACCGAAGATTGGTGCCAGGCTATGAGGCTCCTATCAACCTCATCTATTCCGCGCGAAACCGCTCAGCATGCGTCCGCATCCCTATGGTTAGCAAGTCGCCAAAGGCAAAGCGCATCGAATTCCGCGCGCCAGATCCAAGCGCCAACCCATACCTCGCATTTGCAGCCATGATGATGGCTGGTCTGGATGGTATAGAGAACAAGATTAACCCACCAGCTCCCATTGACAAGGACCTTTACGAGATGGATGCGGTGGAGCGCAAGGATATTCGACAGACTCCTGGCAGCCTGGAGGAGAGCCTGGCAGCATTGCAGGCAGATCATGCGTACCTGCTTAAGGGTGGTGTCTTCACCAAGGACCTCATTGATACCTACGTAGACTACAAAACCACGCAGGAATTCAAGCAGGTTGCACTACGCCCACATCCATACGAGTTCGCACTGTACTACGATATCTAAACAATAGCCGTATTTTATCAGTGAATAGCGAGGTTCCGACTTAATCAGCCGGAACCTCGCATGCATTTGTGCGGTAGAATAGTTGCTAATTCATCAGGTAGGAAACCGATATTCCAGCGGGAATACCGGTTTGGCGGTGTCTGTGCCGCCGCAAGACGGAACCCACAAACTATGCGATTGTCTGATATTCCCCGGCTCACGGATCAGCTTCCACAAATTGATGAGCTTATATCACTGCTTGCAGATAGCGAACCCCATGCTGTTGAAATTGAGGGGCTCACTGGTACCGCTCGCAGCATGGCTGCTGTAAGACTGTGGCAGCGTCTTAACCGCACCATGCTCATCGTGACGCATTCCCCTGAAAACGCTAACCGCTTGTGGGATGATCTTACGCGGCTAGGAGTAGCGGAAGATCGTCTTGTCGTGCTTCCTGCTGCGCAGAGCCTTATGCTGGAAGGTGATATAACAGATACGCGCGTCATTGGCGAGCGCATAGCGGCGCTGCATATGGCCTCGACAAGCGATCCGGGCATCGTGATTGGATCGGTGGAGGCTGTCCTTCAGTTCACCGCGCCGCCGGGTAACCTTTCACTCTACTCGTTCACCACGGCCGTGGGGGATGAGGTGGATCTTCCCGCGATGGTGCGTCGGCTGGTAGATATGGGCTACATGCCCGCTGCTACCGTTAGCCGTCCCGGCGAGTTCAGCAGGCGCGGCGGTATTCTGGACGTATTTCCAGCAGCGGAGACGTCGCCGATACGTATTGAACTGTTTGGCGACATCATTGAATCGCTACGTATATTTGATGTTTCTACGCAGAGAAGCCTTAAACGGCAGGTAGAGGTAACGATCACTCCTGCGCGTGAAATTCGGCTTACCTCTCATCCTGCGGGCCTGGATGCGTTGCGCATGGCCCTTAAGGAGCGCATTGCAGAGTTGGTGGCCGCTGGTTCCAAAGACGCTGCAGATCGGCTGAACGAAAAGGTAAGGAACGACATCGCGTTGCTTGAGCAGGGCTCCTACTTCGATGGCCTAGAGCAGTATATTCGTTGGCTCTTGCCACAAAACAGCTGTGCTCTCGATCACTTTGGAAACGATGTGGTGATTGTGCTGGACGAACCGAAGCAGATTGCCCTTCACTGGGAGCGGCTCTCGGCAGACATGATTTCTGCCCGTGAACGGCACTGGGAATTTGGGGAAACGCTCGACAGGGATCCTGCCTTCCTGGATTTTGAAGTGGCAGTTCAGCAGATGCGTTCCCACCCCATCGTAGTACTCGCCAGCTTGGGCCGAGTTACCGAAGGACTGGGAATTCGTAAGCGCCTGGAGATAAACTGCGGGCCCACCGACGTCTACCGGGGTCGCCTGCCCGGTATGGCAGACGAGATTGGAACCTGGCTGGATAACGAGTGCCGGGTTCTCTTAACCACGGAACAGCCGCATAGGGTGCGAGAAATTTGCGCCGAGCTGCAACTGCCGCTAAGGTCTCCCGATGCCGCTCTCACGCCGGGAAGCTGCCTCATTGTACTGGAAGGCAGTTTGCGCGCTGGTTTTAAGATTGATGAGCTGCGGCTTTTCGTGCTTACCGATGCCGAGCTGTTTGGTGCTGCGCGTCCGGTTCAGGCTCGTCGCAAAGTGGCAGGCGGCACGCCTATATCCAGCGTTCTCGACCTTAAGGAGCGGGACCTGGTGGTGCATATTCACCACGGTATAGGCATCTACCGGGGCATGGTGAAGCGTCGTAATGAAAACTTCGATCGCGACTACCTCCTCATCGAATACCAGGGCGGTGACCGCCTCTACGTACCAGCCGACCAGATAGACCGCCTGCAGCGGTATCAGGCTCTGGAAGGGCAGGCACCACAGGTTAGCAAAATTGGGGGTGCAGACTGGCAGCGAACGCGCAAGAAAGTGCGGGAGCAGGCACGACAAATGGCAGCCGAGCTCATCAAGCTCTATGCAGCACGCGAAGCCTCTTCGCGACCCGCGTTTGGCCCGGATACCACGTGGCAGGCTGAGATGGAGGACGCCTTTCCTTACGTGGAGACGCCTTCTCAGCTGCGGGCAATTAACGATGTTAAGCAGGACATGGAGCGTGCGCGCCCCATGGATAGGCTCATCTGTGGAGACGTGGGGTTTGGCAAGACCGAGGTAGCGGTGCGCGCCGCGTTTAAAGCTGTGAGTGCAGGTAAGCAGGTAGCCATACTCTGCCCCACTACAGTGCTGGCCGCACAGCACCATACCACCTTTAGCAGCCGCCTGGCCGCATACCCTATAAGCGTGGAACTGCTGTCGAGATTTCGGTCACGGCAGGAGCAGCTGGAGACCGTTAAGGGCCTTAAGCGCGGAACTGTAGATATCGTGGTAGCTACGCACCGCCTGCTCAGTAAAGACGTAGAGTTCCCCAACCTTGGCCTCGTCATTGTAGACGAGGAGCAGCGTTTTGGCGTGGCACACAAAGAGCGGCTAAAACAGCTACGCACCTCGGTGGACGTGCTTACGCTCTCTGCAACGCCCATTCCGCGCACGTTGAGCATGGCACTTAGCGGCCTGCGCGACATGAGCGTCATTGAGGATGCACCAGAGGGGCGCATGCCTGTACTGACGTTTGTGCGTGAATTTGAGAACGATACGGTTCAGGACGCCATCCTGCGGGAGCTTGAGCGCGACGGTCAGATCTACTATGTACACAACCGCGTGGAGTCCATCTTTCATGTGGCAGCGCACCTTCGAAAGCTTGTTCCAGAGCTTCGTATAGAGGTTGGTCACGGCCAGATGTCCGAAGAAGAACTGGAACAGGTGATGTACCGCTTCTATCACCACGAAGCCGATCTGCTGCTCTGTACAACGATCATCGAAAACGGTCTGGACATCCCCAACGCAAATACAATTATCGTTGACAATGCCGACCACCTGGGACTGGCGCAGCTCTACCAGCTTAGGGGAAGGGTGGGCCGCTCTAACCGGCAGGCATATGCGTATATGTTGTACAGGCGCAGCAAGCTCGTATCGGAGGTAGCCGAACATCGGCTGAACGCCATCAAGGAGTTTACTGCACTGGGTAGCGGGCACAAGGTCGCAATGCGCGACCTGGAAATTCGCGGTGCTGGTAACCTGCTGGGTGCAGAACAGAGTGGTGCGATAGTAAGCGTCGGCTTTGATCTCTACTGCCGACTGCTAGCACAGGCGGTGCAGGAGCTTAAGGGAGAAGAGCCAGAAGAGGATATACTGCCGTCGATCGATCTGCCTATAACGGCGTTCATTCCTGGCGATTACATTCCTGGCGAGGCCGAGCGTATCTACTTCTACAAGCGCATGAGTGCAGTACGCTCGGTGCAAGACATTGAGGATCTGCAGGCTGAGCTGGAAGATCGGTTTGGCGATCCACCAAAGGCGGTTTGGCAGGCACTCAACATTCTGCGGCTTCGATTGCGGTGTCGCGACATTGGCGTGGCCTCCATCAAGGGTGAACAACTGGACGTTCACATACGATTCGCACCGCATGTCAGGCTTGCTCCGCGGGCAATTCAGTTGCTAGGAACAGCGCTGCGTGGTATGAAATTCCTGCAGGATGGCGTCGTGGTTCCTATTAAATCCACAAAGGTCATCGATCAGATTGAAGAGACGGTAGAAGTCATTGCCCGTGCGCTTTCCTTCCCTTCCACTCCCACCCCGGCTGGTGCAAGGAAGTGAACCGGTGCGGTCTACAGTAACCGGCGGCCTGTAAATCTCGCTAGTTTAGCAGCACGGAAAATGGGTGGACCGCTACTCGTTCTTGACGATCATCGTCAACTGGGGTATCATAATTTCGTCTTAATGCGGGGCTATCGTCTAGCGGTCAGGACGGCGGGTTCTCAGCCCGTAAGCCGGGGTTCGATTCCCCGTAGCCCTATAAACTAAAAGCGCCCTTCCAACGAGGAAGGGCGCTTTTCATTTTAGATTGCCCCATTATATTCGGGCCGTTTATGTTACCAGCAACTTAGGTGAAGGGTACCCGTCGAGACGGTTGCGTTTAGATCTGGAAGTGCAAGCCGCACTCCGTCTTGGCGGTACCACTCCATCTACCAGCTCGCTCGTTCTCGCCCTCCTGTACTGGCCGGGTGCACGGCTGGCATCCAATAGAGGGGTAACCCTGATCGTGCAGCGGGTTGTAGTCTACGTTGTGGGTGCGAACATATGACCATACATCTTCCCGTGTCCAGTTTCCTAGTGGGCTGATTTTGGCGAGGTCGTACTTGTTGTCCCATTGAATAAGGTCGTGATTGGCGCGCGTCTTGGTCTGATCGCGTCGAATGGCGCTGAGCCAGGCCCCATAACCTTCTAGAGTCTCCTTCAGCGGCACCACTTTTCGTATCCTGCAGCACTCATCAGGCTGCGAACCGTAGATCGGACCCCCAAAGCGGGCCTCCATCTGCTCGCGGGACTCTTTCGCGCTAATCAACTCAATCTGAAAGCCGTACCGTGCCTGAATTTTTTCACGCAGCTCCAGCGTTTCCTTGAACTGATAACCCGTATCCAGGTTGAAAATGTGCACCTGCCGCGCATCGCTGCCCAACCTGGATAGCATGTCCATTAGTACGCAACCCTCAACTCCGAATGCAGTAGCCATGGTAAGGCACGTGCCGTATGTATCCACCGCCCATCGCAGAATGTCGAGGGGGTCGGCACCGTCAAACTGGCTGCTAATTGCGGGTAGTTCACTTCGGTCCGGTAAATTGGTGAGCGACATAACAGACTCCTCATTAAAACCTGACTAAATCGGTATGTTGACTAACTTGATAAGATTATAGTACAATGGTGCCACTTCTGTCAAGTGCAGGGTATAACAGCGTGTGCCCACACGGCGCGCGCTCAACAAATAAAACGGGGGCAAATATTCAATGGCATCGCATGAGGGATTTGTTTTGTGGTTTACCGGGCTTTCTGGCGCTGGTAAATCGACGCTGGCTAATCGGCTTGTAGAGGAATTCAAAGGCCGCGGCTACAACGTAGAGCTGCTGGACGGCGATGAGGTACGCACAAACCTCTCCAAGGGGCTAGGCTTCAGCAAGGAAGATCGCGATACCAATATCCGCCGAATTGGCTGGGTAGCCCGCGTGCTGGCCCGCAACGGTGTGATAGCCATTACTGCGGCGATTTCGCCATATGCCGAAATCCGTGACGAAATTCGCAAGCAGGTTGAGGACGAGGGACGCGCCAAGTTCGTAGAGGCGTTTGCTTATGCTCCACTAGAGGCGCTGGTTGAGCGAGATGTTAAGGGCCTCTATAAGAAGGCACTTGCAGGCGAGATCGCTAACTTCACAGGCGTATCCGACCCCTACGAGGCACCAGAACATCCTGAGTTTGTTGCATGCACCGCAGAGGAGAGCGTAGAGACATCCGCGAATAGGCTGCTTGAATATTTAACCGAACAGGGCCTCATCAAGGCTTAATTATGGGGGCCACCCGTGGCCAATACATGATTACCGCAACGCCGACCAGGCATATTACAGCACCTACCTGGTCGGCTCTGTCGGGCACCTGCCCATCAAACCTCCATCCCCACAGCAGCGACATCACAATAAACACACCACCATACGCTGCATAGACCCTTCCAAATGAGTTAACGGGCTGTAGCGTAGGGAGTATGCCGTACAATATAAGCACAAGGCTGCCCACGACTGCCGTAATGAACGGCTTGCCATTTCTGGCGTACTGCCACACCAGGTAACCGCCGCCGATTTCGCACAGGCCAGCAAATATAAACAGAATAACAGAACGGAGTATTACCATAGCAACGAGTATACCAGACAGCAGATCCGTAGACCTGCACGCGCACACTACTGCAAGCGATGGCGACCAAACACCCACGCAACTCGTAGAATTGGCAAAGACCGTAGGGCTCACCACCATTGCAGTAACCGACCACGATACACTGGGTGGTGTGCGTGAGGCCATGAACGCGGGCCAAAATCTAGGCGTGGAAGTGATACCCGGAATAGAGATAAGCTGCGTAATCGAGCGGGGACAGTGCCACATGCTGGGGCTGTTTATCGATCCCGATAGTGCTACGCTAAACCATAAACTGCAGGAGCTTCAAGACGCCCGACGTGCCCGCAACGATGCGCTCGTTACTCGCCTTAATGACCTAGGGATCCCCTTCACCCTGGACGAGGCAATCGTGTTTGCAGGCCGCGATCTTGTAGCGCGCCCACACTTTGCCAGGGCTCTCGTTGCCAGAGGTGTGGTCTCGACATTGCAGGAGGCCTTCGACCGTTATCTTGCCGAAGGTGCCGCAGCGTCTGTACCCAAGGAGAAGCTATCGCCCCAACAGGGTATTGAGATGATAAAGGAAGCCGGTGGACTGGCTATACTTGCTCATCCCAACAATTTAAGGCTGCCATTTGACGAAACCCTGCAGGCGTTGTTACGTATGAAAGATGTGGGGCTAGATGGATACGAAGCGCGGTACAATAGTCATACGGCTGAAGAGACTGATAGATATCTGCAATTCGCCGTTTCGCACGGTTTTGTTACCGCTGGCGGTAGCGATTTTCATGGCCCAACTGTGAAACCTAACATTAAACTCGGTGAGGTCGAGTGCGGTAGGCCAGCACCAGCAGAAATGTTGACCGACCTGAAGGCCTTTAAGAGGACGAGAAATGAATTACTACAGCACTAACACAATGCAAAACGCCGCGGCTTTTGCACCCGCCAATGACCGGCTGGTGTTCATTCGACGCGTTTACGGGATATTTTTCAGTTCGCTCCTGGTTACGGTAGTTGTAGGAACGTTTGCAGCTGGTATGGCGAACGCGCTCCGCCCATATTTTATGCCGATCCTGGTGCTGAATATGGTGCTTGGTTTTGTCGTGGCATTTACCAGACGGACTACCGGCCTAAATGTCTTTATGCTGTACCTGTTTGCCGCAGTACAGGGGCTGCTATTTGGTCCGCTGCTCGTAATGGCCAATCAAGCGGCACCGGGAGTTCCTGCCCTCGCAGCCATCCTAACTCTTGTTACCTTCGGCTCCTTGTCGATGTATGCAGTTGTAAGCGGTAAGGATTTTTCGTACCTTGGCGGCTTCCTGTTCATGGCGCTTATTGGCCTGGTAGTGGGCGGCATTGTGCTGATGTTTATGCATTTTGCTTTTCTCAGCCTGCTATATTCGCTGGGTGGAGTGCTCATCTTTTCTGGCTTTGTGCTGTACGACACGTCTAAAATTCTAAACCGTCATACAATTAGTGAACCAATTACAGCCGCTATTGCGCTCTACCTGGATTTCATCAACTTGTTCTTATTTATTCTGCAACTCCTGATGAACCTTAACCGAAGGCGCTAAATGTTGCTATGGCCGGGTGCATGCTTTTTGATCAAGCAGCACCCGGTTTTCATTTTTTGTGCTCCTATGGGAGGGACCGAATGCGACGAGCCACTGGATTCACGCTAATTGAACTGCTCGTAGTGATAGCCATCATTGCCATATTGGCGGGGCTGCTGTTTCCTGCGTTCCTGGCCGCCCGAGGTAAGGCGCGACAGGTGGTTTGTGCTTCCAATCTCCACCAGATTGGGCTTGGCATTAATCTTTACAGCCAGGATTACGATAGTATATATCCCTGGGCCGTTGATCCTGCCGACAAGTTCACCCCGCAGATCTGGAGCCAGTTTCCCCAGTTTGAGGCAGAGATTAAGTACATCCCGCTGATACAGTTTCCCCTTCAACCCTACATCAAAAACAAGGAAGTTTTCCATTGCCCCGCAGATACGGGCTTTAATATAGAAGATTTCACCGGGTTGCCGATTGATTCCGCCGGTAGTCCTCCAAATGCGGAGCCAACCAGCTATACGAAGTTTGGCACCAGCTACTACTACCGCACAGAGATTACCTACCGACACGCAGGTGATGCATCGTTTCAAACGCCTGCGCAGCTCAACGTACTATTTGATGGAGCGGGCAAGTGGCACGGTTCGGCGTTCCCACGCACGCTTATGTACAACACGCTGTTTGGCGATGGGCATGTCAAGATCCTGACGTTCGACGAGTTGCAAAACGCCTGGAGCCTGCCACTTTAGGCCCTCCGTTTAACCGTACCGGCTGGGATTGGGTAACACCAATTCGGTACCTGCGACGCCTGCATCTGGCAGTCACGATAGAATCGTGGTGAGCCATCTGTGCTAGTTGTTCCCTCGCAAGGCGCGCGCCCACAGGCTCTGGTGCTGCATACCCTCGCCTTCCCTGATCCTGGAAATAGAGAGCCTTCGCTGTATACGATGCATCGCGATCCATCTGACGCATGCGGAGTACTGCAGCCTCAATGTGCTGCCATACCGTTGCGCTACGCAGGTTAAGTCGCCGTGCGATGGCGTGTTGACTCTCGCCGTTAGCCCACGAGCACACGCATTCCCGCTGCCTCCCAGTGAGCCTGGCACCGCGTAGAAGTCTCACAAGCTCAAGCCGTTCAAGCAGAAAGAGCTCATTCCCTGCCGATGTTGTATCTGGCACGTTTAGCTGCAGGTAGTCATCTGGCAGCGGCACGGTATCGGGAACTGCCTCGCGCGAGCGCCGCCGAGAAGAAGTACGTACCTGTTCCCGCGCTGTAAAGATCACGAATTTACCCAACCAAGCCAGTATCTCGTCGTCAGGGGCATTCCAGTTCAAACGGTTGCGCACGGCCCACGCACACAGTAGCGCCTGCTGAACGACGTCGTCTGCCTCTTGCCCGCCCACTGAGCGGGCAGCTATTGCCTTCAAGCGGGAGCGAAGTCGGCTGCAAGCCCCGTCAAACAGGCTCTCCTGCACAGCGTCCACGACGGGAACCACTCCAATTTCCATAGTTTCCTCCAGAAAAAACAACATGCCGCGCAACAAGGAAAAGGACAGAACGCGGATTGAAACTAGTAGATATTTGTCTATTATACCAGACGTCGTCAAGGTAAGTTCCCAGTATAATGAGAGTCTGTAGTTGCCTGTTTAACAGACAAACTTCGGACAGCCGGTTTCCATAGCGGATAGCGTTTAGTAAACTAATTGATATACTGGCAGGGTACCATTTGTAAGGCAGTTACTGCCGTCTGGCTTGTGGAGTTTATGGGGTAATCAGGTTTGTATGGCACGTTAAATTTTGCTCAATATCGGATGGAGGATAGACATGGCAGGTACCATTACAAAAGCCGATGTAAAGGCATTCGTAGAAGCGGCTCACGGTAGGGTGGAGATCGTAAAGCAGATGCTCGCCGACCAGCCGGGACTGTTGACCATGCCTAATGGCAACGAGACTGCCATGGGGGCAGCTTGCCAGATGAAGCACCAGGAACTGGTGCTCCTCTTTCTTGAGGCGGGCATTCCGCTGGATATCTACTCGGCCTGTGTCTTGGGAATGGCGGATAAAGTGGAGGAGTTCATTGCAGCAGATCCCGCACTGGTGAACACAAAAAATGTGGCATCGCACGGCAAGCGACCACTCTATTTTGCCTCGGAGCACCCTGTGATCACGGCGCTACTGATAGCGCATGGGGCAAAATGAGGCACCAGCAGCCTCCCCGATATAAAGGAAGCGTTGTCTTCAGCAAAATGCAGTATGCCGTTTGCAGGTGTTAGGTGCAAGTGTTAGCTAAAGTGGAGTGCGTTGGTAATCAGTCCCAAGGCAGCACCTGCCAATATCAGCCACACCGCATTAACTCGCCAGCGGTATAGAACAATGAGCGCGATAACTGCACAGATTGCGGGGTATGCGTCGACGATGACAGATTGTGCTAACTGGAGGGTCACGAGTGCCATGAGAGCTACAGATCCAGCGTTGACTGCATCCAGGAATGAACGGAATGTGGGCAGATTACGCACGCGGGGAAGCAGTGGGCCGCCAATGGCCACGAATAGGAAGGCAGGCAGAAAGATGCCAACGGTTGCGGCTGCTGCGCCCATTGGTCCATAGGCTAGAAATCCTAAAAACGTCGCGGCAGTAAATACGGGGCCGGGTGTTAGCTGCCCTACCGCAACGGCATCAATGATGTTATCTGATGACATCCAGTGCTGGTGAATCACTAGTTCATGTTGAAGGAATACCAGCAGGACGTATCCGCTTCCATAAACGATTGCCCCAATTTTCAGGAACAGTAGAAAAATGAGTGGGACCGAGGTTTCTGTTGAAGTATGAGGCACATAGTGCGTAACGATTACCGGTATTGCAAGCAAGAGGGTGATGGTGCCAACCAGCGCAAGTAGTGGGCCGGTTTTCCGGGTTGCGCTAGTGCGCATCCAATTGGCCAGGCTGTACGCAGTGCCCAGTGCGAATAGCACAACCACAGGTGACACACCGTGCAGTGCTAGCACGAATGCTGCAACTCCTACCAACGCAAGCGACGACGACTTCAGCGCCGTTTTTCCGAGGTTAACGAGCGCTTGAGCAACAATCGCTATGATGACTGGTTGTATGCTACAGAAGAGGTACTCGCAAAGTGCCTGGCGTTGAAACCGTTGGTACGGTGTCGCAAGCGCTGCCACCATTATGGCTGCGGGTAGTATGAAGCAGAGGCCCGCGAGGATGAGCCCAGGCACCCCTGCCCTGCGATGCCCCACGAACATTGCGACTTCTGTGGATGAGGGACCGGGAATTACGCTTGCGGCACCAATGAGATCGAGGAATTCCTCCTCGGTGAGCCATTTGTCGCGCTCCACAAACTGCTGCCGCATCATGGCGACGTGTGCGGCTGGCCCGCCGAATGCGGTGCAGCCGAGCTTCAGAAACGTTGCACCCACCCTAAAAAGCGACGGTGGGCGAAGTGGCTCTGGTTGCGTGATTTCAGGTTCCATTATGCTGCGCCCTGCCCCCAGGTTCTGTTTAGTACGAGGTAGAAATCTGAATTACCCTCGTCGGTAAAAGAGTGTCCCACCGAAAACAGCAGACTGAAATCCAGCGTGAAGTTCTAGTACCCACCCACATTCCAAAGATAGGTGGTACGCGAAATCATTACCAGTAAAGTGATTACCGTTGCGCCATTGAATTGCGTGCCTCGCAGAAAATCTTCGACACCTGGGTGAGCCGTGGCGAGAGGGAGCACTACAATAACAGTCTACCGTAAAAGTTGTTGCGCTGGCGCGGCGCAGGGTTACAGGCGTAACGCGCGCGGCCATACACGGTTAAGCTGCCTCAGTTTTTTGTCGCAACACAGCAACTTTGAGCCATGCACGTCCATTACCAAGCCCGCGCGATGCATCACCGGTGGGCAGCTCTAGAAGCGGGAATATGCCAACCTCTGGTGAAGACGCTGTCACCGTGAGGAACCGATACTAAACACCTGCTTCCACGTCACCTAATCCCTAGTGGCTAATACCAGCATCATTAACTACGCCATCTTTAATAATGAGGAGCTGCTGCAGGTTTGGCGCCACTCCGTTGTTGATCACCATTGCCGGAGTCATCCCATCATTGGATGTTCATGTAGTGACGCCGGAGG
>JAJZFK010000399.1 GCA_021805405.1 bacterium | reverse complement strand
ATTAAGACCTTCTACGCGCCGAAGATCACCTTCAACGCGGTAGTCTCGCTCCAGTATTTCACGAATCCTGGAAGCTTCCGTTTCTGTGAGGTCACGCACCCGCGTTCTGGGGTCTATGCCAGCGCGCGCAACGATATCTCGTGCGCTTGTTAGCCCGACACCATAGATGTAGGTGAGCGCGTATTCTATGCGTTTGTCGCGTGGAAGGTCCACGCCTGCAATACGTGCCAAACCGATCCTCCTTTGGTACAGACCGCACTTACGGTCTGCCCACTAGCCCTGGCGCTGTTTGTGCTTGGGATTCACGCAGATAACGCGCAAAACGCCTTCGCGGCGTATAACTTTGCACTTATCGCAAATTTTCTTTACAGATGCTCTAACTTTCAACGGGGTAACCCTCCTAACTCGCAAACGGCAAACATGATAGTATACCCCAAAAATCTTGAGGTAGGCTAAATCAGGTGTGGTTTTTGCTAATACCCTGTGGAATTGCGCTATAACATCGTCGCTTGCTATTTATTTGAAGCGGTAAACGATACGGCCGCGCTCCAGATCGTAAGGCGATAGCTCTACCTGTACTCTGTCACCCATGAGGATGCGAATATAATTCTGCCGCATCTTACCGGCAATGTGGGCAAGAATTGACTTCTTCTGATCGCCAACGGGAATTTCTACACGAAACATCGCGTTTGGAAGAAGTTCCGTGACAATACCCTCAATCTGAATGCCCTCTTCCTTGCTGCTCTGTTCTGGCGCAGGACGGGGTGGGGGCCGCTTTGCCGCAGGTGCTGGTGCTGGGCCACGTCGTGGGCCCCCGGCTGGGCGGCCTGGACCGAATGTTTTTCTTGGTGGTGGCATAGGCTGAATGTGCTCCTCTTATTAGCGCTTTTTGCTAGGCGCTCGTTAATATGCGGCACCCATTTTGAGTGATCGCGACCGTATGTTCGAAATGCGCTGAAAGTTTGCCATCGGCTGTAACAATTGTCCAGCCGTCCTTCAGTGTACGTATCTCTTTAGTTCCTACGTTAAACATGGGCTCAATTGCAAAAGTCATCCCAGGTTCTAGTAGTATACCGGTTCCAGGCATTGCGTAGTTGGGTACATCTATTGCGCCTTCATGCATAGCGCGGCCAACGCCGTGCCCGTGCAGTTCGCGCACCACGCTTAATCCGTTAGCTTCAGCGTGCTTTTGAATGGCCCAGCCTATATCACCCGTAGTGTTGCCAGGCTTTGCCTGTTGAATACCGATGTATAACGCCTCTTCTGTGATTTTGAGCAGGTGGTCCGCTTCGGGTGTAGTGGTTCCAATGGAAAACGTCACCGCCGTATCCGCAACAAAGCCGTCAAGCGTGACGCAGCAGTCCATGGTAAATAGGTCCCCAGTGTGCAACTGCTTAGAGCCTGGTATTGCATGGACTATCTCTTCATTCACAGACGTGCACGTCCACGCCGGGTAAGGCGGATGTCCAGCTGGAGTATAGCCCAGGCACGGCGATGTTCCGCCACCGGCTGCAATAATTGCCGCGGCTCTGTCCTCCACCTCACCAGTGGTCATTCCCGCGCGAGTCTCTGCGACAATCGATTCAATTACCTTACGCGCAAGGATTCCAGCAGCCCGCATCTTTTCGATCTCTGCAGGCGTTTTAAGCACGCGTGGATCAACTTTTGATGCGGTACGTCGGCGCTTGTTCAACAATCTGTTCAATTTTCCTCCCCAACACGACTTTCGCCCACTCTCCTTCTTACCAGGGAGAGTACAGAAATTACTTGACTAAAGATCGTTTCAGGCTCCGGGCTTGCGTCAATAACGTAAAGCAGACCGCGCTCACGGTAGAACGCTATCAGGGGCTCCGTCTTTTCAGCATAGACCTCCAGGCGTCTGCGAACCACACCGGGAGCATCATCAGGGCGCACCATGAGCTCGGCACCACATACATCGCAAAGCCCAGCGTGCTTTGGGGGCTGGGTAGTAAGGTGATAGGTATTACCGTCTTTAGGACAGACCCGCCGACCAGCAAAACGGTCTATTAGCATTTCGAGGGGTGCCTCAAAGTCGAGGCAACCACTTAGCCGTAGACATTCGTGGTCCAGCATCTCCTGAAGTGCGAGGGCCTGTGGAGCCGTACGGGGGAAGCCATCGAGCAGGAAACCGTTTTTACAATCCGACTGAAGAATGCGCTCGCGAACCGCTGCAACAACTACTTCGTCTGGCACATACTCGCCCCGGTCAATGTGGTAACGCTGCAGTGTTCTCCCCAATTCCGTACCACGCGAAACAGCATCTCTAAACATAGCACCGGTAGAAATAGTGGGCACATCGTAATGCACAGAAATGCGTGCACCCTGTGTGCCCTTGCCTACACCTGGCGGTCCCAGCAATACCAGTATCATGGACGTGCGCCTTCTAAATACGACGCCTGTCGTAAATCGGGCAGAAACCAAACCTACTGTCCAATCTGCGGCGAGCGAGGTCCTTTCTTTATGAAGCCCTCATAGTTACGCATGAGCAATTGGGCTTCTATAGCCTGCATAGTTTCTATTGCAACACCAACGAGAATTAGTAATGATGTGCCACCTATTAGCGTGAATGTGGGGAACCCAGTCCAGGTTGGCACCACATACTGCATTACAGCAATGAATGCGAGGAAGATGGCACCTGCGAATGTGATACGAGAGACTACTGCCTCCAGGTAGTCAAGAGTAGGCTTGCCCATTCGTATTCCAGGGATATAACTGCCACCCTTATTCAAGTTATCCGCCATATCTTCCACCGGGAGGACAATAGCAGTGTAGAAATAGGTGAAGAATGCAACAACAAGTGCGTAAAACGTCGTAGACCACCAGTTCGCTCCTGGTTGAAGTTTGAGTAACCAGTGCTTGACTTCATACAGCGTGGAACCTATGGTAGCGGGCACCGCATTCATGAGCGTAGCCGGTAGGAGCATAAGAGAGATTGCAAAGATGATGGGGATGACTCCCGCGGAGTTTACCTTGATGGGGAGGAACGAACTTCCACCCTGGGTTTGTCCACGGCCCACCACGCGCTTAAAGTGCATGACCGGAATTCGGCGGGTTCCCTGGGTGATGTAAACGACGAGTACTACCATGCCGACAAATGCCGCGACCAGGAAGACCGCATTTATCCAGGGAACACTTCCTCCTTGAATGGTCGCAAAAATTCCTGAAATGTAGGTTGGCATGCTGAGCATAATACCTGCGAAGATAACGAGCGAAACCCCGTTTCCAACTCCATGCTCGGTAACTTGTTCACCAAGCCACAGCAGAAAAGTTGATCCAGCTGTGAGAGTTACCACGACTACGATTTCTTCAATGGGCGCGATGACAATGGAAAACTGCCGGAAGAGCAGGAGCATGCCGATTGACTGCACAACACCGAGGACGATAGAGCCAACTCGGGTATAGCCGGCAATGCGTTTGCGGCCGGCTTCACCTTCCTTGACGATCGCCAGGATCTGCTCGTCGCTGAATTTGCTCCGTTTCATCGATCCTCCTTTGAACGGAGGACCTCATTCTATGCGGCGGAGCGGATTAGAGGGGGCACGTCATCAGCAATCGGTTTTGG
>JAJZFK010000022.1 GCA_021805405.1 bacterium | reverse complement strand
GTTTAACAGCATCGGGAACAAACATGACCGCGCTGTTCGTCTCGTGGGTAGACCGCGCGCCATCTACACGGCTGCCTGTTAACACGGCTGCACCGTAGGTGTTGGCGAGACCCTGCAGGAAAATGTGGGCTCTCTGGTTGTGAATCGCATCGTTCGGTACGCCAGATTCTGGCCAGACGTAGAGGTCTGGTGCCGGCGTAGCTTCACTGGCCTCTTTGGTAAGGCCGGCGTAGAGTTCATATTGGCTGTCTGGTGATGGCGGGTTAAACGACGAGACCCCGGTCTGCATGTCTGCTACAACGATTGGCGGACCAGTATCTATCTGCTGCATCCGGGCAGTACCGAATAGGCACACCATCACGGTCAGGACTGCAGCCAGCCAAAGGGGTCGGCTACGATCGGACCGGCCCGGGCTCAGCACCCAGAATGCTACCCCACCGCCCACCATGGCAATGAGAAAACTCACCCCATAGGCACCCGTAATATCCGCAATTTGAAGAACAGGCAGAAAGTGATATTGCGTATAGCTGAGCTGCTCCCAGGGCATCGAGAGTGCACCTAGTGTGCGAGCCCACTCCATCACCACCCATGCCGAGGACCACCCCACTACCCGAAGCACCGGGTTGCTAAAGCGCGAAATCCTCCAGGCTACTGCTCCCCAGGCCGCATAAAACAGTGCCAGCACCGTGGTGAGGGCAAACCATGCAACCCAGCCTATGACGTTGCCCGTCCACCCAACAATCGTTGAGCCAGTCCAGTACCACAGAGGACCAAGGAAACACCATCCAAAGAGGTATCCTCGCCGTGCCGCCTGAAACGAGCTTTTGGATCGTGAGACACTAACAATTAGCGGCGCCAGAGCCACCCAAGCCAATGGCCACATGCCTGCGGGAGGCGAGGAGAGCCACAGGAGGAGACCGGCAAATATCGCCAATGATGCGCCGGGTTTTGCTTTGACAGACTGGCTGCCGGCCGTTCGTCTGTCCTCCGGTTGAATTTGATGTGCAGTTGCCACAGGTTTGTTGTACCCGAAACCTGCACCATTACGGCTATTTCAGAGTGCAGCAGGCTCTATCGTGTATTATATTATCTACCAGGGTGCCTGCCATCTGAGAGACAGACAAAATGGGCAGCCATTTTACCTAGGAGCAGCAGTAATGAAACCAACTGAGCGTTCGCCCAATGTGGCTGCACGTCTAAGCAGACGAGAACTTATACGTGCCGGGGTCGCTTTCACCGCCATGTCAGCGGCAGGCTGCGCGGCTCCTGTACCGGGAACGGTGAGTCAGCTTACAGGATACCGGTTACGCGCTACCGTTAACTTCAACGACGCTCTCTCAGGAAGTTACTACTACTTTGTCCTCATCAACAACCGCCACACTAGTACTCCTCAAGCAAACGGACCGATACCAGTTGGCGGCCCAATAAGCGGTACCACATACGGCAATGGTTTCGCCACCGGCAGTACTTCTGGAACTAGCGGCTTCACCGACATCGTGTTGTACGGGCAGCAACTTCCTATAGGCGTTGCTCAAAACAATACAGCCATCTACCACGTAATTGGCGAGGATGCAGCAGATCTGGGTAACGCCAACTACTTTGACCTGAGGTTTATACGCCAAACTGGTAACGTTCTCCAGACAAGCGATCCCATAAACAGTAGCAGCCCCGCCACCGCAAGTCAGCTCATCTGGGAGATTGACCTGGGGCAGCTAACCATAGATCCCACCACTAACCTGCCCTATTCCAGTTCCGCTACCCGCCTTGCATCGGTGCAGCAGATGACGTGGCTGCAGATAAATATTGTAGCAACGAACATCCTGCCGCGTGATCCCCAAACTGCAGTCAACAAACAGTACGACTCCATGGGTAACAACAACCAGCAGCAGGACTACTATATCGGTATACCGGTGTTTCTTAACGGAGCGTTTCAGCCCGGATCTTATCCCAATCTCGCCGGCACCGAAGTGACCGGCGATGTGCAGCCACCGGGTTCTCCGCAAGATCCAAAACTTGACATGACAGGCTGGCAGTTCGATCTATTCCAGTCTGGCTAACGCAGATTATATGCCGAAGTTTTACTGGTTTACTCCTCCATCAACCTGAACTGAACCGGTTCCTGCTGCAAGGCTGCAGGAAATGGCAGCCCCACATGCGCACAGGCCAGCCGGGTCACGGCCCTGCCGCGAGATGTGCGATTAAGGAAACCTAACTGCATTAGGTATGGCTCCGCCATATCTTCAATAGTATCGCGCTCTTCACCAAGCATGGCGGCAAGCGTCTCGAGGCCAACAGGACCACCATCAAACTTCAGAATGATCGCGGTGAGGAACCGCCTGTCAAATGCGTCCAGGCCCAACTCATCCACTTCCAGCATAGAAAGCGCTGTCTCGGCGGCATCGCGATCAACCGAACCCGTTCCGCGAACCTGTGCCCAGTCCCGAACCCGGCGAAGCAGCCGGTTTGCAACGCGAGGTGTGCCACGGGATCTGCGAGCAATCTCTAACGAGCCGCTTGCGTCGATTTGCACGTCGAGTATGGTTGCTGACCGCCGCACAATGGTGTCAAGCTCGGTCACCTCGTAGAGCTGCAAGCCATGCTGAATGCCAAAGCGATCGCGCATTGGGGATGAGACCATCCCTGCCCGGGTGGTAGCACCCACCAAAGTGAACCGTGGTACCGGTAAAGCGACAGTTCGCGCGGCCGGCCCCTGCCCAATCACGATATCCATTCGGAAATCCTCCATTGCAGAGTACAGGATTTCCTCAACAGTTCGATTGAGCCGGTGGATCTCGTCTATAAAAAAAACGCTCTGTGGTTCAAGTCCCGATAATATGGCAGCAAGGTCTCGTGGTTTTTCTAGCGCCGGGCCGGATGTGATGCGAATAGGTGCGTCCATTTCGTTCGCAATTATGTTGCTTAGCGTGGTCTTGCCCAAGCCCGGAGGCCCATAAAGCAGCACATGATCGAGAGTCTCCCCGCGTGACCGGGCTGCCTGAATGGCAATTTTAAGGTTCTCTTTTATCCTAAGCTGGCCAATCATCTCGTCTAGCCGCCGTGGACGAATGGAGAGCTCGCTCTCATCATCGGTACGGGTGCGCGGATCTATGAGCCTATCGGGATCGCGGTCGTCGCTGGAAGCTGCTGGTGCCAAAATCTGCTCCCCTGCTCCCCTGTGGATGTGCCCGGTACGGGTGTAAACCAAACGGCAGACACTGAAGGGTAAGCGGCTAAAACTGCTATAATAATACTGTGAAATGTGCCCTTTTGTCTACTGTGTTGATGTTTACGCTCCTGCTAAAGGCAGTAGCCGCTCCACGGGTTACAATCGTGATTGTGCCCGGTTTGCGCGCATCTGACACTACGTCTTTACCCGTGCTCACCCAAAACATCAATCATATTGCAGCGGGATTTCTGGTGTGCCGTGCGGGTGGCCACACGCCGCAGCAATTGCATAAAGATGGTCGCGATCGGCTTAGCTCTCTCCTCCTCACGCTCGCGGCAGGTGCCCGCACTGTTGGCCCCGCTACGTTGTCACCTTACATGAGCTTGACTGTGTCGCGCGCCACCCACGCCAGCATACC
>JAJZFK010000471.1 GCA_021805405.1 bacterium | reverse complement strand
CAGGTTAGCACCAGCCTCATATAGTAGTAAAACAGGAGGATTGTGCATTAACGCAATGACATACTTAAGACGTTGCTTCATGCCGCTGGAATAATCCCCAACGCGATCGCCGCCCCTACCCTTCAATCCTACGTTTTCCAGCATACTGCGCAGCTGTGGAACATCAAATGTGAGCCCGCGTACTGCACCGAAAAACCGGATATTCTCAAGTGCCGTAAGTTCCTGGTAGAGTGCCATCTCTGGGGAGACGTAGCCGATGTAGAGACGCCTCTCCGATGGAAGGGTAGGTTGGCCGTTGACTTTCAGAAAGATTTCGCCCTCCGAAGGCTGCAGAAGACCCGCAATTATCTTGAGGAGTGTGGACTTTCCGCTTCCGTTATGTCCCGTAACGGCAACCACATTCCCGCTGCTCGCGGTAAACGAGATATTTCTGTAGAGTAGCCGTGCACCAAATCGATGGCCCACACTACTAGCCTCCACGTTAATTGTCGGTTGGATCAATCACCGGCCTCCGGTTGTTCTCAACCGCTTTCCTCATAGTTCTAAAGTCAATCATCTACCTTAAACTATCCGTAATTATACCTGACGGCGGGTGCGCTTCGTAACGGAACTATACAGGTGCCCGATTGCCCAAATTGGCCGACTTTATGCAATAATGAGTATATTAATGGCAGAGTTTAAATATCTCCGCCCCCGCTAAAACCACGTTGCTACCACCTTTTTTGAAGGAGCCGTACGAGATGATGATGCCTGAAAATTCCGATCAGAATGAGCCAGAACCTAAGGAGGAAAAGCGCTCAGACGCAGATCGGCAGGCCGAGCGAGACCAGCTTGAAAACCTGAGTTCTGTGGGACACGTTCAAGCCGACTACAGCGCAGAGCAGATTCAGGTGCTCGAGGGACTTGAAGCCGTTAGGCGCCGCCCAGCGATGTACATAGGTGATACTGACGTAAGGGGGTTGCATCATCTGTTTTACGAAGTCAGTGACAATGCTGTCGATGAATCAATGGCTGGTTATTGCACACGCATAGATGTTATCCTGCACAAAGACGGCAGTATGTCTGTGGAAGATAATGGTCGTGGCATACCCGCTGATATAAATCGCCAATATGGCGTTTCTGGAATTGAACTGGCACTTACCAAACTTCATGCCGGCGGAAAATTCGATAGTGGTGCTTACAAGGTTTCGGGCGGGCTTCATGGTGTAGGCGTGTCGTGTGTTAATGCCACGTCGGATTGGCTAGAAGTAACCGTTACGCAACATGGCAAAGTACACTGGGCAAAATTTGAACGCGGAGTTATTACGGGGCCGCTTAAGGTGCTGTCTAAAGCTAAAGCCGAAGCTCACGGTACCAAAGTACACTGGCATGCCGACCCGCTGATTTTTGGAATTCACCAATACGAACCGGAGCGAATTCAACGGCGCATGCGTGAGCTTGCATACCTCAACAAGGAGTTAACGCTCACCTTCCTGAATTTGCGCGATGAAGTAACAGAAACTCAGCCAGACGGTACACTGCAAAAGGTTAAACCGCAAACCGTTGTGTACCACTATCCCCGTGGGCTTGCGGAGTATGTAGAGCACCTGAATGAAACCAAAGACTCGGTACATAAGGCAGTGTACTTTGGTGGTGTGAGAGAGCAACTGATTGCGGAAATCGCTATTCAGTATAACCTGAGTTACCAGGAAGTCATCCTTACTTTCGCAAATAATATTAACACTCCAGACGGCGGCACTCACCTTAGCGGCTTTAAGACTGCGCTTACAAGGGTGCTAAACAACTACGCCCGCAAGAACAACCTGCTTAAAGAGAAAGAGGCAAACTTTACAGGTGATGATGTACGTGAGGGCCTCTCCGCTGTCATTTCTGTGAAGCTGCCAAATCCCCAATTCGAGTCCCAAACAAAGGTCAAGCTCTCCAATATGGAAGTTGAAGGAGCAGTCAACTCTATTGTTGGTGAAAAGCTGAGCGAGTTTCTGGAAGAAAATCCAGCTGTTGGAAAGCGCATTATTGAGAAGGCACTTACTGCACAGCGTGCAAGAGACGCAGCTCGAAGAGCAGCTGATCTGGTCAAACGACAAAGTGCACTGGAGTCGCATTCGTTACCGGGCAAGCTTGCTGACTGCAGCGAGCGAGATCCCAGCAAGTGCGAACTGTTCCTCGTAGAAGGCGACTCCGCAGGTGGTCCTGCCAAACAGGGCCGCGACCGACGTACTCAGGCGGTATTACCACTTCGCGGTAAAATTCTGAACGCTGGTAAGACCAGAGTGGACAAGGTGCTTGAAAACGAAGAAATTCGCGCCATGATAGCTGCTATTGGCAGTGGTATCGCTTATGGCGAGGACAGCGACGACGAAACTGAGGGCGGCGAGCGCTCAACTGGTGGCAAGAATTTTGACCTGGCAAAGCTGCGCTACCACAAGGTCATCATTATGACGGATGCCGATGTTGATGGCGACCACATCAGAACGCTGTTGCTCACATTCTTCTGGTACTACATGAGGCCGCTTATCGAGAACGGCCATATCTACGTAGCACAACCCCCCCTATACCGTATCAAATCGGGTAAGAACGATCAGTACTATGCCAAGAACGAAGCTGAACGCGACAAAATACTGGAAACGTTGCGAAGTAAGCGCGACGTTTCGGTTAACCGCTTTAAGGGCTTGGGCGAAATGGATGCGGTAGACCTCGCTGAAACAACGATGGACGTTGATAAGCGACAGCTTGCGCGGGTCAACATTGACAGCGAAAACCTCACTGCTGCAATTGATATGTTCGACATCTTCATGAGCGAAAAAGTGGAGCCTCGCAGAGACTTCATTGTCGCCCATGCCCGCGAGGTCACAGACGTAGACTGGCACGGATAGGCCACCTCACCTAACGATACACTCAACCAACATAAGAAATCGGGGTTAACGGTACACAACCTTTACCCCGATTTCTTTGCTCTTTTAAGCTGTCTTGTTCGTGTACGCCACAAGAATACTAACGCGCCGGTTAACATAGCTGTAGGGATGTTTCGGATCCAGCAGTTTGTGATTTGCGTACCCTCGCACTTCAATCACCTGGCCCTTATGCAGTCCATGCCCTTCCATTGCGCGGCGCGCTGCGTTTGCGCGATCTACCGACAGTTCCCAGTTAGAGTAACCTGGGCGGCCCGTGAATGGATGACTATCTGTGTCGCCTTCCATCACGATGGGGTTGTTGAGGTTACCCAGGTGGTGCGCAATCATCTGCAGCAATCTTACAGTTCTCGAATGCAGTGAAGAACTGCCGCTGCTAAAGAACAACGAGGGTGTCTTCTCCATGAGTTCAATGCGTAGTCCCTCATCTGTCAAGTGCACCTGTATACTATCCTTCAATCCCTTGAAATCCGGAGATTTCTTCAACTTTTCAAGTATTTGTTCCGCTACCTGCTTAAATTTCGCCTCCATTGCACTACGGTCCGCATTGGTGATCTGCGGCCCGCCAGTTGGCAACAGAGGAGAAGGTTTCCCCTTATTGATGGCGCTATCAGACGATTTTTCCATCGGGTTCTTGCCACCGCGCGCTAGTTTCATGAAGCCAACTGGGTCTTTAAAGTACGCTGCTATTGCCTTGCGTACAGGCTTACTTAACCCCACAATCCACATGACGAGGAAGAACGCCATCATGGCGGTTACAAAGTCAGCATAAGCCACTTTCCAGGCGCCACCATGGTGGCCCTCGTGCCCCTTTTTCTTCACAATGCGTATGATGGGCGGTTCAGGATCCATTGTAATTCTCCTCTACGACACGCTGCATCTTCTATGCTGCGGCTGCCATATCTCCACCGCCCAGGTTCTTTACAAACTGCTCCATCTCACTGAACGATGGACGCACCGAAGGCTCGATATTGCGTCGTGCGAATTCCACTGCGGTTAGCGGAGCATCCCCTCTTGCAAACGAGAGAAGGGCGAACTTGATAGCCGCCATGTACATACCGCCAGCTTTCGAGCTAGATTCCATGGAAATTGAGAGAGGCTGGAGAAGTCCATAGGCTATAAGGATGCCAAGGAACGTTCCAACAAGAGCTGCACCAACCTTTTCGCCAATGACCTCTGGTTTGCCGCCAATTGCCGCCATGGTGTTAACAACACCCAACACTGCGGCCACAATTCCAAAACCAGGCATAGCGTCGCCCATTTTCGCAACAATCTGCGAGGGCTTAAGCTCCTCCTCGTGGGTCGTATCGAGGTCGATATCCATAAGTTCCATGAGGTTGTAGTCAGAAACTGAACCGCTGACGATGACCTTCATGGTATCAGCCAGAAATGCAACGGCGTGATGGTTGTTGAAAAACAGTGGATAGTTCGAGAAGAATGACGACTCTTCAGGACGTTCTACATGAGAGTCCAGCGACATCAGGCCCTCCTTGCGAGCCATCATAAACATGTCATACAGCATTTTGAGCAGCTCCATATAGGCTGCTTTACTGTAGCGTGAGGGCTTAAGCGTGCCAAGCACTGCCTTGAACACGCTGATCACCACAGATAGCGGATTAGCAATGAGCATACTGCCCAGTGCCGCGCCACCAATAATGATGAACTCATTTATCTGTATGAGCGCTGCGATTTTACCGCCCTCTGCGGTAAAGCCAACAATAATCGCTCCAAACAGTACACCTATCCCAATGATCACAAACATCTCAGTTACCCCCAGATTAACCTGCGCAATGTGGATAATCCCAGTCTTTTCAACAGGGAACGGTGCTAATGTTGGAGCAACAGCATCAATTCTAGAGGAATTACCTGCCTTTATTCACTACTCCTTGCCAAAAACCGGTATTCTTACGGACGGGATTGCATTCTGCTCAGTATGCTGTAACTTGCAGCCAATTCAAATTGGAACAGAATATGACCCCGTTAACACTATCACTAAATCGATCAACCAAAAATGCCGATGATTCTACAACCGAAAATGGCATTTATTCAATAGATGAACTGAAGAATATCGGCACAACTTGCAATTTGCCAAACAGGGAAGGAACAAATGGTTCTATGAATATCTGCGTAGTAGGTACCGGATATGTGGGATTGGTAACAGGCTGCATATTCAGTGACCTTGGAAATGATGTTATCTGTGTGGATATCGACCCCAAAAAGGTGGAAATGCTTTCACGCGGTGAGATGCCCATTTATGAGCCAGGTCTGGAGGAGATGGTCAAACGAAATATGGATGACGGTCGCCTTTCGTTCACCACCGAACTTGATGTCGCGGTGCGAAGTAGCGAGGTTGTGTTTATTTGCGTTGGCACTCCGCCACTTGAAAATGGCGATCCCGACATGCGGTTTGTTCGTGGAGTTGCCAAATCGATAGCGGGAGCACTTAACGGCTATAAAGTGATTGTGAACAAATCTACCGTGCCAGTGGGTACCGGGAACATGGTTCGTGAGATCATTGAGCAGCACCGCCAGTCCGACACGCCATTCGATGTGGTCAGCAATCCAGAGTTCCTGCGCGAAGGTAGTGCCATAAAAGATACGTTGGAACCCGATCGTATTGTGATAGGTGCACCCAGCCAGTCTGTTGCAATGAGGATTCTTGAACTGTACGCACCACTTGAGCGGCCCGTGATTCTTACCGATGTTGCCAGTGCCGAAATGATTAAGTATGCATCTAACGCGTTTCTTGCGACAAAAATCAGTTTTGCTAACTCCATCGCTAATCTGTGCGACCTGGTAGGTGCCGACGTCATTCAAGTAATTAAGGGAATGGGCAACGACTCCCGCATAGGTAGCGCGTTCCTCAATGCTGGTTTGGGGTATGGTGGATCCTGTTTCCCCAAGGATACGAGTGCCCTAGTTCGAACAGCCGAGAATGCTGGCTACGAATTCAAGATTCTTCGCGCTGTAATGGATGTAAACCAGGAGCAGCCCGTGCGCTTTCTCGATAAAGTGCGCAAGGTAATGGGTGGCTCCTTTGCGGGTAAGAAGATCGGTATACTAGGTCTTGCATTCAAACCCAACACCGACGATATGCGCGACGCAAAATCGGTGGAAATTATAGGCAAGTTATTGGCCGAAAATGCCGATATAAAAGCATACGACCCAATTGCTATGGATGCGGCACGCAAGATATACCCTCACTTAAACTACTGCGAACATGCGTACGATGCAGCTGAGGGTACTGATGCAGTGCTGGTAATTACGGAGTGGAATGAGTTTAAACAACTCAACATGGAGCGGATACGCGACTCTATGATTAGCCCGCTCATCTTTGATGGTCGAAATATTTATGACCCTGCACGTATGCGCAAACTTGGTATTCAGTACCACGGTGTTGGCCGGGCGGGGGCACAAAAATAATGAGTAATCGCCCGTTTGGGCGTAAGAGCGCTTAGCGCATCACAGGAGAAGAGAGAATGTCGCTGCTTAGCAAAATGCTTGGTATCGGTCGCAACGAGCATTACGACAGAGGTATACGGCTATTTGATCAGGGAATGTACCTCGAAGCCATTGAAGCATTTCGTAGAGTGACTGCCACAGACGGACGCCGGTCCGACCCGCTCAATGAGCGGTTAGCAGCATTTTACACGGCAGAGTCCTACTCTCACCTTGGGCACGATGCCCTTAAATCGGGCCACTGGAGCACAGCGGCAGAGTGTTTTTCTGCCGCCCTCCAGATCCATCCTAACTATGCAGATCTGCACTTCCACCTTGCGTCTGCGCAACGGTATTCCGGCCACCTGGAAGCAGCACTCAACTCGCTCAACAGCGCAATTAGCATCAATCCACGATTTGCACGAGCACACCTAAGCCGTGGCGTTGTTCAGTATGAGCTTAAAGAGTACGCTTCATCCTTGCACTCAATTCATCAGGCTGTAGAGCTTGAACCAGGTTTCCAGTGCGAGGCAATGGCACAATTTAACGCTCACAACGATGCCGGCGAGCATGAACGTGCACTACGCCAGCTCGAGCTTGTTTGCCACACCGAGATTGACGACATCCTGTTTCACTACAAACTTGCGGACGACCTCTACCGCCGTGCACTCTACTCCGAGGCAATTCAAGAGTACCAAAAGGCCCTCACTCTCAACCCGGAATATGCCGATATCCGCAACCACATGGGAATGGCGTTCCAGGTTCAGGGCCTGCTCACCGAGGCTATTGCGGAATTTGAACATGCTCTCGCGATAAACCCAAGGTTTTCCGAGGCAATGGTGAATCTTGGCACAGCCTATCAGGAAAATGGCGACGTCGCACAGGCAGCGCAGATGTATTCCAGGGTTTTAGCAATTGAGCCAGATAATCCCGTGGCGCTCGCCGGAATCGCAACGGCTCGTCGTGAGGCGGCTTAGGCTACACGATCGGGTGGCTACTTGTTACGCGAGGCGCGAAGGCGCTGCGTCTCCTGTTTCACACTGGCGACCAGCACGTGCTGGACTACTTGAAATAGGTTCTGGCTGCAAAATGCAGAGGCGACCGCAATAATTTCGCGAGGTGTAATCTGACTACCCATCGACACAAGGTAGATCGGCTCCCAGGTCGTCGGCCTCAACTTTGCTTTGAATGCCTCCAAACCGCCAAAGTTGTAAAACCGGTTACCGTGCAGGCGCATCCACATCGTGAGGATCCTAAGCCAACCTGGCGCATTAGAGACTCCGCTTGCAAGTTGTGAGAGCGGCGCCAGGCCCAATGTTGCATATTGTGATCCTTCACTGGCGAACGTGCTCATTGCGGCATCTACAAGCAACTCCGACGTTCCGTTTGGCGCACTATGAGACCTTACAATCTGTTCAATGAGCCAGCCGCGGCGCAGAGGCACCGGGGCGGCAGCGAGGTAGCCCACTACCCTGCCGTTATGTACCGCAGTAAACAACCGCCTGTCCGAAAGAAGCTCGAGCGGTACCGACTCTGTTAAGAACTTCAACGGTGGCAGCGTTCTTCGCGATTGCCAATCTTGAAGGCAGGAGAACATCGCCCCAATGTCTGGCGGCGGAGAGACCGCCTGTTCGTGAACGATAATCCCTTTGTTTCGCGCTCTATGAAGCTGCATGCGTAGGCTTTTGTGCGCCGCTGTGACTGTGCACCAGTCTTCCAGCTGCCACACTGGTTGAGAGCCTATCTGGATGCGGTAGAGCCTTCTTTGCGTCTGTAATACATCGCATAGACGCTCTTCAACTGCGAAGAAACAGACCCGTTCACCGCGCTGTCTTGAGTCTGCTGTGAATTGTTCGGTTATTATTGGCAGGTCAGCCTCACTGCAAAGCGGTGGCCCCGCGCACACTCGCACACCAAAGCGCGTGACATAGGCGGCCATCCCCTCCCTGTCTCTACTAAACCAGTGAACCATTCCCGCATTTAGCGTTTGGTACGACGTGCTATTCCACCCGTAACGCAGAACTAGCTTGCGGGCATTAGCAGCAGTAACATGCCAAATCGTGAACTGTCTACCCAATTGATGCGGGTTTCGTGCAAACTCCAGGATTATTGGTACTAGTTGTGCCCATGCCGAACGAATGGGCATATGTCCGGTTCCATGAACGATTACCAGAGATGCCATGGGAAGTGCACGGCGAAATCGAAACGTGTGTTCCTCTGGAGAGACCATAGTATCAGCTGCTCCAGTTATGAGCAGCACTGGGGGGCCACCTAGTTTAGTGCAGTGTTCTAGAAACTGATGTGGGGAAAAATGACAGCCTAACTCTCTAAACACCGTGGAGATAACTTGTGGTGTGTTAAGCCATAGCGCAACCGATTGAGCCATAAATACTGGATCGGGCACACACGGTGCAAAGGCTCTATGTGCCAGACGCATCAGTATTGATCGTCTCAAAAGTACGAGCAGTAACCACGCCACCACGGCAGCGGGTAATGCAACGAACCGTGAAACGAGGTGCAGTAAAACCGATGGCTCCTGGTAAAACCAACCAGCTGCAATTACTACGGTGTCCACTTCGGCAGGGTACGTCGCTGCCCATTTAAGCGCTGGTAGCGCCCCCCAGGAATGAGCGACAATCATCACACTTTCGACACCAACTTCGTGCATAATCGACCTAGCGCACTCCACATTCGCAAGTACTATATCCGCTGCATCTGCAGGTGCTGAACTGTACCCGTGCCCTGGTCGATCGAGGATGATAACGCGGTAATCAGCGCCAAGAGCACTAGATAACTCAACACTCATGTCTCTGGAAGAGCCCTCGGAGCCGTGCAGGTATACCGCGGTTTTGGCACCGGTGCCAACGGTGTAATAGTGTACGCGGCCCCCGTTTACGAAAGTAAACTGGCCGGTGGCAGGCGCACATCGTCGCCCGCTTTTGAGCTGCAATACCCCCACTGCGCCAAGGCAAAGGAGGCACAAAGCAGCAAATATTACGAGAAGCATAGATCATGACCTTACTCGCGCCGAAGGGACCAGAAAACTAACGGCAGGTATAATAGACTGCAATGTCTCTACTTAACATACTACCTCGGGAAAAACCGCCGCTTTCATTTAGACTGCTTCAAACAACACCAGAGCCGGGAACAAGAGCTCGTTGCGGCCTCCTTGAACTTCCTGGGGCTAGTGTGAATACGCCTGTTTTCATGCCGGTGGGCACACGCGCCACCGTGAAGGCGATGACTGCGGAAGAGTTGGAGACCTTGGGGTATCGGCTCATCCTCGGGAATACCTATCATCTTGAAATGCGTCCCTCAGCTGCGCTCATTGCGGGACTGGGGGGACTTCCGGCATTCAGCTCCTGGCATGGCGCAATGTTGACGGATAGCGGTGGCTTTCAGGTGTTCAGCCTCAAAACATTGCGCCGCATATCCGATAACGGAGTACAGTTTCAGTCACATATCGACGGTTCACTTCATGAGTTTACTAGCGAGACGGTTATGAAAATACAACGAGACCTCGCTGCAGATATTGCCATGGCATGGGATGAATGTGCCCCCCACCCTTCCACCAAGGAGTATGTGGAGGCAGCAATGGCCAGAACACATAAGTGGCTGGATCGCTGTATCGCAGAATACGATGCGGCCGGTAGGCGAGCGACCAATGGAATGCCGCAGGCCCTTTTTGGAATCGTTCAGGGAGGTACGTTCAAGGATCTACGGCTTGCAAGCAGTGCATACCTTGCCTCTAGAGATCTTCCGGGTTACGCGGTAGGAGGGCTCGCTGTGGGTGAAACGCAGGACGAGCGATGCATGTCTATCGACTGGTCGCTCCAGAACCTGCCTCAGGACAAGCCCAAGTACCTCATGGGTGTGGGAACTCCCGTGGATATTCTGGAAGCTATCGATCGCGGCATCGATATGTTTGATTGTGTACTACCAACCAGAAATGCACGCAATGGGCAGATAATTACTTCAACTGGACCCATAAACATTAGAAACGCTGCATTCCAGAGCAGCCCATCGCCTGTAGATCCTTCATGCGATTGCGCCGTTTGCAAGCGATATACACGCGCCTATGTGCACCACCTATTTCGTATGAATGAAATGTTGGGTCCCAGGTTGACGACCTACCATAATCTCGCCTTTTATGCCAACTTGTTAGCTGGTGCACGACAATCTATCACGCATGGAAGTTTCTTGCAATACAAGGCAGATTTTTTAAATCACTACTGTACCGAGCCGTTAGGGGATTCTGTTCATGAGTAATACAACCGAGGTTTTAGCTAGCGATAGAGTGGTGGCGCCAACGCCAAAAGCGCACCTAAAGGATGCTGCGGCACCCACCGCACCCGCGGACGGAGCCGCAGGCAGGATAACGCTGAAAGAACTGCGGGCCAACGAACGAGTTAGAACTTACCTGGAGGCGGCAAATCGCCAGATGGCCACTATTGGCTATTCAGAGCATGGGATTCGACATGCGGCACTAGTTGCCGCTATTTCAAGAAACATCCTGTTGGGCCTTGAGGGCGACACACACCAGGCAGAACTTGCGGCTATAGCTGGGTACCTTCACGACATTGGCAACTGTGTTCATCGAATATACCACCCACAAATTGGCGCGTCTATGGCGTTTTACATACTTGAGCAGATGCACATGGACGCTAATGACATCGCTACCGTAATTGGTGCCATTGGAAATCACGAAGAGCCTGAAGGCGTTCCTATTAACGATGTAACTGCGGCAGTGATTATTGCGGACAAATCCGACGTGCACTTTACACGGGTGCAGAACCCAGATCCTTCTACATACGATATACACGACAGGGTTAACCATGCTGTGCAGAAAAGCCATATACTTATAGACTCGGCTGCGATGGTCATAACGCTGGATCTAGTCATAGATACCGTTCAGGCAAGCGTAATGGAATACTTTGAAATTTTTGTTGAACGCATGATCATGTGTCGTAAAGCAGCAAACGTTCTGCGATGCAATTTCCGGTTAATTATCAACGGGGTCGAACTGTAACCTGCCTTATTCAATGGTCTCACCGCAGTCTTCCGACAGTTCCAAGCTGTTGGGCGATTAGTTTCTGTCACTTATTTCCTAATAATCGACCAATCATGGCAGGAGAATATGCAGGAAATTCGCTAACCCATGGTTAATTCTCTCCTGAACATTTGAACCCGGACGAGAGTATCTGCAATATCAACATTAGTTTATTGCGATACCTCCTTCGTTGGACAGGAGATAACGGTTATGTTTAACTGTAGGTGGCGCCTGATCATTGTTGGGATGCTCCTCACCTCACTTTCTGCGGCGTCGACAAATTGCAGGGCTGCAGTGTTTACATCGCTCTTTGACGGTACATCACTGAACGGGTGGGTAGAAGTTGGCGGTCACCCGGGACCCGACGGGGGATATATCGCAAAAGATGGCATCCTTGAGTGTCCGGCAGGCTGCTGGGACAACCTGTTTACAAAGCAGCAGTATTCCGACTTTATCTTCAAGTTTGACTTCCGACTTACTCCGGGTGCAAACAATGGAGTGGGGCTGCGAGCGCCTCTTCAGGGCGATTCAGCCTACATGGGTATGGAGTGCCAGATTCTAGACAACACTGCACTAGAATACAAAAACCTACTCCCTGGCCAGTATATGGGTTCGCTCTACAAGATTGCACCTGCCAAACGCGGAGCACTTAATCCGGTTGGAACGTGGAACCACGAAATAATCACAGCCATTGGAAGACATGTTACAGTCGTACTTAACCACAAGACGATTGTTGATACAGATCTGAATAATGTTTCGGACGTTGAGACGCTGGCAGAACATCCAGGCATGTTGCGCCCAACCGGTCATATCGGGTTCCTTGGGCACGAGCCTGGTGAAGTCGATTTTAAAAATATTTCAGTAAAAGAGCTGAGTAAACCTACGCCCGATAACCGCGCCCCGCACGGGTTCACCGCGCTATTTAATGGTCGCAACCTGAATGGTTGGCAGGGCCTGGTTGGTGATCCTATCTCGCGGGCTGCTATGGCTCCGCAGGCGCTCTCAGCCGCGTTAAAGGCTGCCACTCAGGACGAATTTAAACACTGGTATGTAAAAGGTGGTGTAATCACCTACAAGAATCCTCCTACCCAAAACCTGTGTACAGTGAGAACATACGCAAATTTTGAACTTCAGTTAGACTGGAAGCTCTCTCAGCATGGGGACAGTGGCATATACTTACGTGGTTACCCTCAGGTTCAAATCTGGAACAACCCGCTAGGCTCCGGTGGGCTATATAACAACGTGCACAATAACTCCAACCCTATGGTGGTGGCGGACAAACCGGTGGGCGAGTGGAACCATTATGACATTCTCATGATTGGCGACAATGTAACCGTGTACCTCAATAACAAGCTGGTAACATGGAACGTCCCGCTAGGTAACTATTGGAAACGAGGAGTACCTGTGCTGCCAAGCGGGCAGATTGAATTGCAGTATGACCAACCTTACGCCTTCTTCAAGAACATCTACATCCGCGAAATTCCGTAATTACATGAAAAACACTGTCAGGCAGCAGAGGTGCTGCCTGACAGCCGTTACCTATACTCCGGCAATTGCGCAATCCAGGTCCTGCCAGAGATCTTCAACATTTTCGAGGCCAATATGAAGGCGGATAAGCACACGGTCTGCCTCATTTGCGCCAAATAGCTCGCCGGGTACCCGTCGTGCTAATGCCAGGCTTTCAAACCCTCCCCAACTGTAACCTATACCGTAGTACCTTAAGCTATTTACGAGCTTATAAGCCGCGCCCAAATCACTGGTCTTAAGCTGAAATGAGAGTAGACCGCTCCGTCCGTGAAGCTGTTTTGCCGTAATCTCCGCTTGCGGGTCGTCGGGCATTCCGGGGTAGTACACTTTCTCTACTGCATTGTGTTCAAAAAGGCGTTGGGCAATAGTTCCGGCGCTCCTGCAATGCTCGGCCAGTCGCACTGGCAGCGTACGTATGCCGCGCGTAAGCAACCAACCTGAAAATGGGTCTAACACCGCTCCAAGTAGAACGCCTTCACCACGTATGAGCTTCTGCATACGGTCTGTGTGCCCTACTACCACGCCAGCAACGATATCGCTGTGCCCACCCAGGTACTTGGTGGCTGAATGAACGACAAGATCAATGCCAAAATCAAGTGGTTGTTGGTACAGTGGAGATGCCCAGGAGTTGTCGCATATTGTGGCAATGTCGGCTGCCTTAGCAAGTTGGGCGATACCAGCAAGGTCCTGCTGGGTCATTACGAAGCTGGACGGTGATTCTAGGTCAATCAACCTGGTATTTTGCTGCAACGCTGGCTCAAAATCGGAAACGGTTCCGCCTGTTACAAACGTTACGGTGATTCCATACCGTCGTAAGTAATCCGTGAGGAACTGATGGGTCGGCGAGTAAACAGAATGGATGGTAACAACATGGTCGCCCGCCTTTAAGGTCGACATGATGGCAGCCGAAATAGCACCCATTCCGCTAGAAAAACATCGAGCCAACTCTCCGTGCTCCAGCGCTGCGATCTTCTTTTCCGCTACATCGGTAGTAGGGTTTGCAGTGCGAGTGTAATCAAATCGACGCATCATGCCGCCCACTGGCCCATGCGTTCCAGGTGCAGGTGAATAGTTGGACACCAGCTCCTCCATCGTTTCCATCACGAAGAGTGAGTTCTGGTATATAGGAGTAATGACTGCCCCATTGTGTTGGGCAGGATCATCACCAAGATGGGCGCAGATGGTCTCCGCGTTCCGTGAATCAAATCTCGTAGACAATGACATCTCCTGTTAAGATCTTGTTTCAGGATACCCGCTATGACTCCATTCTATGAGCCAGTGCAAGTCAAACGTTATATTTAACATCTGTAAATTATGGAGGATGTGCCTGTTTCTACCTTCCTGGCTCGTAATGGATGGACCTCTCGTTCGAACTTGCAAGGCGATCGTGCAGATCGATTTTACATACACACCTCGGAGTTCGGTTGAGTGTCCTGTCGTTCTATCCGGGGAACAGTAGTCCAAGGAGTTATTATCACTATAATTACACCAATATAACAGCCTGTGTAATTCGCTCTTGTTTACTAGCGCGAAACACCGATAATGATTTATTACCCAGTACAGTCCCAATATGCTCTTGAAATTCACCATAATGAGCACCTTAAAGGAAAATTGG
>JAJZFK010000131.1 GCA_021805405.1 bacterium | reverse complement strand
GTATTAAGCTTTCCAAAATTGTGCCGATTATTATTTCGGATCACCCGCAAACATACGGGCTTCCCACTATAGGAGTAACCTTTATGCAGATTTCACTTAATGGCGCCGGAATGGTTCAGCATCTTACAGCACTTCCCGCGCAAACTTCCGCAGCAGCCCCACAGGCCCCTACGAGCAACAGCTATTCCGCAGCCTCTACCCCTGCGGTTTCAGTTTCGATCTCTAAGGCAGCCTCGACTACCAGCAAAGCCGCTGAGGAATCCGGTGAGAGCGCTGGCAAAGAGGCATCTGAGACAGGTACAGAGGGTACTGGCGGTTAGTTAGCCAACAACTCGGAAATATAAACTAAACTATATTGGCGGTGTTTCGCGACTTCGCGAGACACCGCCTCTGTTTTTTAGTAAATGTTACAGTAGTGGTTACCGATATATGTAGAGACAGCTAGAACTGTTCACGGAAGACCAATAGTGATCTGCATGGAGGTAGAAACGTGAGAATTGCTCCTCACCCTAATTATGCCGGGCAAGGATTTGCCCAGCCACCAGCCCGTGGAATAGGCGGCACCAAGCGATATCCAGAGCATGCCAAGCCACTCAATGGTTACAACGGCGGCTACAAGAACTTCGGTGGTGGCTCAAGCCCATCACCCCTAAACGGAGTACTTTCTGCGCTTTCAGCACGGCCCGGTAGTGGTGCGCCAAGCCCATCAACGTCGCTAGTGCCTGCGAAACCAGCGGCTCCCAGCGCAATTCCTGAACCTGGTACCACACTTCTCATCGACGCTTAGACCAAAACGGAACGGGGAACAGGTTGAATAAACCTGAACCCCGTTAGTAGTCCTTACATCCTGCGAGCCCGCTAAACCATGGTGGAACTTAGCTTGGGTATTCCCAGTGGCTTACGGGATCTGGATGTATCCACGGCCTCAAGGGTCTTACGCAGGTGTGTACGCCCTCGGTGAATGCGCGACCTCACGGTTCCAATGCTACAGTTCATGCGTGCAGCGATCTCCTCGTACGAAAGACCCTCCACATCGCAAAGCAGAACCGCCACACGAAATGGCTCTGGCAGCAAATTCAGAGCGTTTTGCAGGCGCTCATCCATTACTGTCTCCATCAATTGTGACTCCGGATTGTTTGCATCGTCCCGAAGCTGCATCAGCAAACTCTCTTCATTGTCCTCGTCGTTCATTGGCTGATCAAGCGAGAGCGGCCGCTGTTTCGGCCTCCTTCGCAGGAGATCGATGAAAAGGTTAGAGAGAATGCGGAAGAACCAGCTTTCAAACGGCATCTGACGATTGTAAGACTCGAACGATCGATACGCACGAAGGTAAGCCTCCTGCGTAAGATCCTCGGCATCGTCACGATTACCGGTCATCCTATAGGCGATATTATATGCTTGTCGTTTTGTTTTTGCAATAAGCCGCTCGAATTCCACGGTTTGACGCGCAGATTCCGGTCGGGGTTCCCATCGTTTAACATTTGCCATACGTTTGGCCTCCAGACCGACACAGTGAAGTACGAACTGTCTCCAGAAACGCACATCGATCACAGGCATTGAATTGCACTGTACTTAGTTAGACGCCCGGTAAGGCATTTCGGTGTCATATAATTCTCTAAGACTATGCATTTTGAAAAAATAGTTTGAATAATCACAATTCCCATCTATACCGCGCTCCGCAGTTAGTCAAAGGCAAAACATGACGAAAATCTAACAAAGCTAATTATGGATAAAAGCAACGAGGTGTCTTACTCCCCATATTACTGGAAATAAGACACCCTGCCTATGAAGAACCGTTTTGCGGGTTAAATTACTGCTTGCGCAGGAACGTGGGTATATCCCAGTCGTCGCCAGTTCCAGCCTTGGGCTTAGCGGCGGTGCCCTGCGCAAGGCCAGGGGGATTGGGCCGTGAAGTTGACGGCGGAACAGCTGCAGTGGTACTCGAGTGAGCGTCATCTGCCCTTGGAACACGTGAGGCAGGAGCGGGTGCTGCTGCGGATGTGCGCGTATCAGCTACAGTGCCGTCGCCATGTTCCTCCAGGAAGCCTGCCGCTAGCACTGTAACTCGCATCTCGCCTTCCATTGTGGGATCGAGAACCCATCCAAAGTTAAGCGTAGCATCCATTGGATTAGTAAGCGCCTTGATTTGCGCGGCTGCTTCCTCAAATTCCACGAGGGTAATGTCTGGGCCAGAAGTTACATTCACCAACACGCGGGTAGCACCGTTTATGCTTGTTTCTAGCAACTGGGAAGAAATCGCATTTTGTGCGGCCTCCATCGCCCGGTCATCTCCACGGCCAAGACCGATACCCATGAGTGCAGGGCCAGATCGAGTCATAGTTGATCGTACATCGGCAAAGTCAACGTTTATAATTCCGGGAACCTGTATGATATCCGAGATGCCCTGAACGCCCTGGCGCAGAACATCGTCGGCAAATTTAAAGGCGTCCACCAGCGTCATTTTACGGTCACCTAGCGATAGAAGTTTGTCGTTAGGTACTACAATGATGGTATCAACCTTGCCGCGAAGCGTCTCAATACCCTGCTCCGCGAGCCTCATCCGCCGCGGCCCCTCAAATCCGAAGGGCTTGGTAACTACCGCAACCGTGAGTGCTCCCATTTCGCTCGCGATCTCAGCGATTACTGGCGCTGCACCCGTACCGGTGCCCCCACCCATACCAGCCGTTATAAAGACCATATTACTGCCTTCAATAAGGCGATAGATCTCGGCACGGCTCTCTTCTGCTGCGGCTCTGCCCACTGCCGGATCACCACCAGCACCCAAACCACGGGTAGAGTCAACTCCCAGTTGAAGCTTGCACTCCGCACGCGAGGTTTCAAGTACCTGCAGGTCAGTGTTCATGGCAATGAACTCCACGCCAATAAGACCCGACTCAATCATGCGGTTGACGGCGTTAGACCCACCACCACCCGCACCAATGACCTTGATTTTTGCCTGCGATTTTTTTTCTTGTTGTGGTACTATGCCGTTAAATGCCATGTTGATCACTTGGTTAGCCCTTCCCTCAGCTGCCGGATTATACTATTTTGCACCACTTTCTTACAATTTGCGTCTAATTCTGCGTAAATGGTGCCAACAATTTATGAAGCCACTCTTTTAACGCAGCTAGCCACCCCGTTCCCGAATTATGCAACCCAGGGAACGCCTTCTGTTCATTTACACCGAACTGGACGAGACCAATGGCTGTGGCGTAACAGGGGCTCTGAAGCGTCTCGGGAAGGCTGGCAATGCCTATCGGCACGCCGCGCCTTACCGGCACACCAAGTACCTGCGTTGCCGCCTCCAAACAGCCACTTAACAACGACCCACCGCCGCTAATAACTACACCGGCGGGAATAATGCCTGTGCACTCAGCAGCCTCTAGCTCCTGTTGTACAAGTTCGAAGAGTTCGAGCATCCTTGGCTCGATAATATGCGCCAATGCGCGCCTTCGCAAACCACGCGAGTCATCGCGCCCAAGTTGTGCCACTTGCACAACTTCCTGCTCTGGCACAAGGCACTCCAGTGCGCTGCCAGACTCAGTTTTAAGGCGCTCGGCTTCCTCTGGTTCAACTGCGAGGCCGTAAGCAAGGTCGTTT
>JAJZFK010000512.1 GCA_021805405.1 bacterium | reverse complement strand
GAATAGTTCACTGTTTGCGGCAGCTCCTGTTGAAAAGGATGTCTCTTAACTTCTGTCTCGTTTATCTCGATTCCCAGCCCGGGTCGGTTACCGGGTCGCACGAGCCTTCCTTTCGGGTCAACTGTAAAACCTTCCTGTACGACGTCGTTACGCCAGGGAACATCGTTGTGTACAGACTCACAAATGATATAAGAGGGGGCGCTAAAACCAAATTCAAGTGATGCGGCAGTACTCACCGGGCCTTGCGGGTTGTGAGGTGCAAGTGCAACCCGGTATGCATCTGCCATAGCAGATATCCTGCGCATCTCGGTAAGGCCGCCAACGTGGGTTATGTCGCACTGCAGTATGCTGACGGCGCGCTTCTCAAGGTACTCGCGTACTGCATACTGACTCACGAGCCTCTCACCTGAGGCAATGGGAGTGGAGACTGCTCGCTGTACATCGGCAATTGCATCGACTGTTTCTGGCCAGCATGGTTCCTCAAACCAGTAGAGGCCAAACTCCTCCAAAGCACGCGCGAACAGGAGCCCCATCCGTGGAGAGGGGCGTGCGTGGCAGTCTACCATTATGTCGATGCTGTCTCCAACGGCCTCGCGCATCGCCCGAACGCATTTTGTCGCGTAGGCTACCGGTAGACGGCCTTCTATCGGCATCGTCCACGGTACCGCCATCGTTTTGAACGCTGTAAATCCTTCCTCTACGGCCTGAACTGCAAGGTCTGCAAACCTGGACGCATCAGCCGGATGTGTTTCATAAAAGTCCTCCATCCTGCCCCCGCCTAAGTGGCAGTAGAGCCGAATGCTATCTCGCACTGGCCCACCCCATAACTGGTGTATGGGCGCATTGTAGATCTTACCAAGAATGTCCCAAAGGGCGATATCAATTCCTGAAATTGCGGTGGCCCGCACAATGCCGTTGCCGTGCCAGAAATGCTGGCGATACATCTTCTGCCAGAGGTACTCTACGCGTCGCGGGTCATCGCCCACGATCAGCGGTGCGAGGTCCTCAACTGCCCCTACGACAGACCTGGTGTGCCACTCCAGCGTAGCCTCACCCCAACCCCAAAGTCCAGGTTGATCGGTAAGTACCTTTACAAATATCCAGTTGCGCATGCGTGCGTTGCATACGTAGGTTTCAATTGCTGTTATTTTCACGGTAACTCCCATTCAGGTTTGCAGTACAGTGGTTCAACCACGCATAGAAAACTACGCGGACAGATCTCCCGTACCTTTCTGCAGGGAACGCGTAAAGTCTCTAGCCGCCGTAGGGCCAGAACTGATCCCAGGCGTGCCAAAAGCAGTCAGCGGTTGAGTGAATGAGCCTTGGGCCAACTATCGTCACGCCGCTTCTACCTCTAAAGTCATTGGCGCGGTCGGGCGTAGCAAGCTCAACCTCGAAGGTTACGGGATTGGTGAACTTCAGCGGCTCGGGCCAGTTTCGGTTGGCCAGTGCAGAATATACCCGGCCCTCAATCATTGCGCAGGCGTCGACGGCTGGCAGGTGTCGGGCACTGTAGCGGCCCAATGCCGTTTTTACGCCAGCCGTAACGCACTTATCGCCAATGAGCGCATTAACCTCGCGGCACGTCGCAGTGTCGCCAGCTGCAAACACCACCGGCACATTAAAGTCACCACAAATTGCGCTGATAATACCGGACTCGCCAACCAGGGTGCCGTTTATTCGCGCGTTGTACCAAGCCTGGTTGGAGACCGTGTGGCAGAGAATGCCATCTGGCGTGCCAGCCATAGCATGAGCACCTACAAACAGGGCGGCATCACAACCCTGCTGCAGCGGTTCCACGTACCTCGCCCAAGGAAAACCAAGGACGTACTCGGCACCGCTCTCAAGATCAGCAGGTATGAGGCTTTTAAACTGCCACGCACCTCCGGCACCATGACCGTCCACCACAATTATTTCGTCTACACCTGCGCGCTTGCAACCGCGAACTGCGGCATTAATTTCCTGGGTATAGAGGCGCCTTCCCTCCTCATAGAGCGCCGCACCACCGTCAACCTGAGCCCAAACGGTTACACCGGCTACACCCTCCATATCGCACCATATCATTACACGCAATTTAGTTTTCCTTAATCGTCCGCACTTTAGAGCGACGGTTCATCTGCTAAAGGATTAAAGAAACGGTCGCTATTGTCCTTCCCGTAAAATACGGGAATGCACAATTATCGATACAAGATGAAGGGTAGGGCACAGGGGTGAGCTGCGTGCAAATAAAAATAACCGGTAAACACCCATGTTACTGGGTGTCCACCGGTCGTGCCAATTGCTGTTTAAGGCTGTTGCCGAAACGCTAGAATTCCTAGTGGCAGCCGCATCCTGATCCACAACCACCAGAGGACGCCTCTGGACTGTCTTCGGTGGAGAATGAACTGCCGCATCCGCAGGATCGCACTGCGTTGGGATTGTCGATTTTAAAACCGCCGCCCATAACATCCTCGACATAATCAACGGATGCACCCTTAACGTATTCGATGCTGACAGGGTCAACTACGACCTTGACACCGTGGCACTCAAAGATGAGATCATCTTCCTCAACCTCGTCGTCAATTGCCATGCCGTAATTAAGCCCTGAGCATCCGCCGCCCTGAACAAAAACTCGCAACGCAGAGCCCGGTTTGCCCTGCTGGTCGAGAAGAGAGATAATTTCCTGTGCGGCTCGTTCCGAAAGCTCAATGCCGCTGGTGGACACGGCTGTGTCTATTGTTGCCATAGTCGGGTTGCTCCTTGCCAAAATATCCTGATGTGCTAACATAATCGTGTTATATACTTATGTACGTCTACTTATACCACGTCTACTTCCTACTTAAATATTACTCTAGAGTTTCGTAAAAGCAGGCATCCTAGTTGAGCAATTTACTCTACAAGTGGCTCACCTTTTTTGTGCCGCGGAAAACATCTGGCCAGCCCCAGCTGTCGGCCATCGCAATTACTAGTACAACCGCTAGTTTTCATATAAATCACCTCGTATTGTCACCATATTCTGATGGGATTGGTGATTTTTGCGTATAAATGGCACGTTCATTGCAAGTAAGTCTTGTGTTAAGTTCGACGCTTGCACGCGGCCGCCGTATCCGCAGCGTTGGCAACCTAACCAGCTTACTTAGGAGAAGTACCTTGATAATGTCTACAGGCAAAGTTAAGTGGTTCAATGATGCCAAGGGATATGGCTTTATTACTGCCGAGGACGGCGCGGATGTCTTTGTTCACTACTCGGTGATTATGAGTGATGGATTTAAGACATTGCGAGAGGGTCAGCAAGTGAAGTACGACGACATTGAGACACCTAAGGGACGTCAGGCTAAAAACGTCTACCTTGAGAGTCATTAACCACGAAAGGGCCCGCTATATGTTGAAGGTGGGCCCTCTCTCGCGCGAAAATCGTTTGGTGAGTTTACCACCCGTTCGGTTGTGTGTGAAACCCGCCATAATTGATGAAGCTACCATGGTTTAATTTATGTGGGTGTTGGCCAGCCGCTGTCTTACTTAGTTTTGTTACAAGCCGACCCGAGTGATATGCCGACGCTGTAAGCGCAATAGACCGCCAGGACAACGATGTGCCGCCATCAGTAATACGCCTTAGGTGCGAATTCCATCT
>JAJZFK010000069.1 GCA_021805405.1 bacterium | reverse complement strand
ACTGGTTTACTTAGTGGCGTGTGCGGCGGGGCATCCAACACCGCTTCTGGCGTGATCTCTACAATCTCTGGTGGAGAGTCCAGTACCGCCTCTATGTTAGGCTCAACGGTCTCGGGAGGATACGCAAACTCTGCTGCGGCTGCCTGGGCGAGTGTCAGCGGCGGGTACAAGGTTACTGAACAGGCATCCAATGGCTGGGCTGGTGGTTCATACCACTCGCCGTAAAAGATTTGGTACGCCTTCAGGCTATGGGTTAGAAGCGTGTGTGTAAAGGAGGTTACGGGTACCATTCAACCTCCTTACTCACTCCTACTTCAAACTGCAGCCGATACGGGTTACCACATGGAGTTAGCTCGTCCAACGCCAAGTAATACTGATTCGACGGTACTCGAGACACTCCAAAGTAATCGTAGCTTCGCTACAGCTGGTCCGGTTACCCTATCAACCGTGGTGATTTGATGAGGCTGCTGGTCAGTTAGAGTCATTCAGTTTTAGTGCGGCGCAGATTGTTGTAGTGAGACTGCTTTAGGGACACTGTCATGAAGTTCTATTAACCGATATCACGGCTGCTCTCAATTTAGAACAACGAGGTAACGTTCCGAGCCGTTATCGGGTGGATCCAATCACAGGCGGCCTGAGAACGAACGTGCGCCCAACCCAAGGTGCCAGGAGGAACTTTTACATAATGCGCATTATTAAACATAATGAAGTTGACAGGCATGCTACCAAGTACTACAATGATGGCTCATAGAGATTTGTGCCTTGGCAGTATTTATAAGACACAAGTCGATGATTGTGCTGTATGCATCAAGCGTTGTTGCCGCATGAACGGCATCTGTTAGCAAATTCATCCGAAAGAGAGTGAAACTACTCATGAAAAAGCTGATCTCGCACGCCATAGCCTTAATGGCGATCCCAGCTGTTGCCAGGGCCGGCACCACACAGCTCATAACCAACGGTAATTTTGAAACTGGCAACCTTTCTGGCTGGACAGTAGCAGTACAGGGCAATCCATCCGATACAACGCATCAGGATGGGTTCTACAATATGGCCAATGGCGGCACTACACCCATCAGCCTTAACCCCACAGATACGAACATCAACGGTGGGAACGATTTTGCCGTTTCCGACAGCAATTTCCCAGATGCCGTTGCGCTGCTTCAGACCGTTGTGATCCCCAAAAACTACACATCGTTAAATCTGTCCTATGACATGTTTGTGAACGATTGGAGCGGCATCGGTCCTGTTGGGCAGAACTATGGGCTTGACTATACTGCAGCCGGCACTTACAACGACATGCAATATGCACGCGTTGACCTGCTTTCATCAGGGGCAAATGGGCTGTCCACTTCAGCAACTGACGTAATACAGAACTTCTACAATGGTGTGGACAATGCAGGAGGTTTACCCCCAAACCCATGGGTTCAGTACTCATTCAACCTCAACGGCCTTGCCGCAGGTACATACCAGCTGCGGTTTGCCGAAGTATCTAACAACCTCGCCATTAACATGGGCGTGGACAACGTTAGCCTCATTGCAGGAACACCACCTGCAGTACCAGAAGCCAGCAGCATCTGGTGCATGGCGGTACTACTTGGTGGTTGCAGCCTGGCTAAACGGCGACGGACGAAGGCTAGTGTTGTTACTTTGTAATGCCGAGACCATTATCCGCCTGTCGTAAAAGCGAGAGCCTTAAGTGTATTTAGTATCAAACAGACGACGTGAATAATCCACCAGATTTATTAAAGGAGTTTATACCAGCAATGGCAACAGACCCAATTGATAGTGTTGATAAGCAGTTCGAGCAACTCAAAGGTGAATTCTTGGACCTTAAGAATGAATTTAAGGACCTTCAACAGACTCACAGTTCCTTAGTTCGCAAGTTGAGAGCGAGCGGCGCAGGCGTTCTCGCCATTTCCTGCATCTGCCTGTTAAGCAATTCGCTCCCGACCGCCTTTGCGCAAGGCTATGGCACTACATTACGTTCCATACTGCAGCGAATCACCACGCTGGAAACCAAGACCAAATATCTTACTACCGGCGTCGACCGCAACGGCTATCCCGCCAGCTACTTCACAGCATGCAACGTCTACATTCAAGACGGCTTGGGAAGCACATCAGGGATTGCTAGCGATCCTCTTCTTGATAATGTAACCATAGTTGGCAACGTGGAAAAGCCAGTTACCAATGGGCTGGGCAACCTTATAATTGGCTACAACGAACCGCCTAACCCTCAATACTCTCCTGTTACGAGCCAATACACAGGTTCACATAACCTGATTATTGGCGGTGGAAACCAGTATTCCTCATTCGGTGCAATAATTGGCGGCTCTTACAACTACAGTGATGCAGCATACGGCACCATATTGAATGGGCAAGCCAATAAAACCACAGGGGTGCTGTCCATAATTTCTAGCGGCCAGGGTAACGTCGCAAGCGGCTTTGACAGCGCCGTGAACGGCGGCGATGGTAACACTGCAAGCGGTATATTTAGCGCCGTAAGCGGCGGCGTCAATAACACTGCAAGCGGCGGTGTCAGCACCGTGAGCGGCGGCGACGCGGATACTGTTTCCGCCCTCTTTGGCTGGGCCGGTGGCAGTTACCATACGCCGTAGACATCCGGTGTACTATGGTTGCCCGTTACAGTGTGAGCGAATGTATTGTAGCCAGGCTGCGGAGAACAGCCTGGCTACAACTGTGCTACTGGCTCAGGCTTAGCGACTGCAGTTCACTCGCGAGCTGCTGCGGAGGCCAGTCGGTCTGGCTGTACGACATGAGCAGCACCGTAAACGTGAATGTTCCTGGCTTAAGCTGGTACTGTTCAAGCGGCCCAGGACCGCAACTCGCGGTACCCAGCCCGCACATGGCGACATCCAGGTTGAGCGTTACCTGGTCACGTGGTACCAGATCCGTAGTGTGCATCGCTGCTGTGAGGTCCGCGCTGGTAAAGCGTTGCGCGCTCATCCATAGCGGACCAGTGGTTGCGGCTAACAGGCCGGTGCCGCGAGGATTAGTGAGCGAAACCCACTGCACGCCGCCGCGCGCACCGTTCTCCTGCGGCATAATGCGCTCTACCATCGCCTCCTCCACGGTACTTTTCCATAGCCCCATGCGAGCGCTTCGCGCGCGATCGGGGTAGTTCTCGTGGGGGCCAAGACCACACCACTCTAGCCTGTTGTATTGCAATGGCAATGTAAGGGTGATACCAACACGCGGCAGCATCTCCAGCTTTGCAAGTGTCTCCAGAGTCGTGGTAACGATAATGACACCGCTTCCGTTTATTGTCACATGCTGCTCGGCACGAAATACCGGCATGTGAGACGGCCCCCCGAGTACATGGTCCGCACTCAATAGGAAGGTGTCCTTCTCTGCGCGCCAATCTACGCGGGCAGCCCGTGCCGTGGCCGAATGGAGACCAGCACTGCGCCATGCCTCTACGTAAGGCTTATCGTTATCAGTTGGCGCTCTCCACACGTGGTACCGGGGGCCTTCCACTAGCAGAGGCGCATTTCGGTAAGTACAGTCCTCTAGTGTCCCGGTTTCCAGGTTGAATCGTGCGCGGAAATCGGTACCTGCTGCAATTACAGTCTGCGCGTTCACCGTTACCGCCATGGGC
>JAJZFK010000129.1 GCA_021805405.1 bacterium | reverse complement strand
CTTAACGAAGGTGGCCAGCCACTTGGTGTTGGCGAGCCGGGCGAGCTACATCTTCTTGGCGCCGGAATAGCCCGGGGGTATGTGGGCAGGCAGGATTTAACAGACGCGCGTTTTATCCCAAACCCATTTGCGCATGAGGAAGGCTTCGACCGTCTTTACAAAACTGGCGACCTTACCGCGTGGGATGAGGACGGCAACATTCGCTTTTTGGGTCGAGTTGATGACCAGATCAAATTTCGAGGGTATCGAATCGAGCTCACGGAGATTGAAACGGTACTGCGCACAATGGAAGGGGTTTCTAACGGTGTTGTAGCGCTTATCGAACATGCCCCCGGGGTGGAACAGTTAGCAGCTTACATCACAACGCGGCCCGACCGCTGTCCAGATCTGCAGGCGATAAAGGAAGCGCTGCGTATCAAGCTTCCCACCTTCATGGTTCCTGCGACAATTGACGTCATCGACGAGATCCCTACACTGGCCAGTGGTAAAGCAGACCGCAAACGCCTCCCGAAGCCCGTGATTACGCGCGACGACGCCGCCATGTTTTTGATGAGCCCAACTGAGGCAGTAATAGCTGAGTGCTGGAGCCGAGCTTTCCAGTCACCTACCATGAGCCCGGTTGCCAATTTCTTCCTGGATTTGGGCGGCCACTCACTACTTGCAGCCATTGTGGTGAGTGATATGCGGCGATCTGGTGGGTTCGATGACGTTGCTGTATCCGATGTGTACGCCGCCCCCACCGTGCGCCAGCTTGCCGCCAGGTTAGAAGAACGGCAGAAGCACGGAGGCGTGGGTGCCAACCAGGTGCCTCAAAAGCAGTCTCGAAAACTTTCATGGTCCTACGGTGTAGCCGGTATCGTTCAGGCGCTTCTCCTCTTCGTGATGGCAGGGATTGCAGCCGCAGAGATAAGCCTGCCGGTTCGCTTGCTGGAACTAGCGTTAAAAAACCCTGGCACTAGTAGCCTGCTTCCTATTTGTGGCCTGTTCATCACATCGCTGCTGCTCTTCCCATTCAACATTCTTCTCGCCATAGTCAGCAAATGGACCGTCATTGGCAGGTTTAAGCCGGGTAAATACCCTTTGTGGTCGTCTTACTACCTTCGTTGGTGGTTTGTGCGCCGTATGCAGGGTTTCGCCGCTGTGGGCTTCCTTACGGGCACGCCGTTGTATGCTCTTTACCTTCGCGCGATGGGTGCCGACGTAGCAGTGGACGCGCATATCGATACGAGTTTCATCTACAACTACGACCTTATCACCATTGGAAACGGTGCCTCCATAGGTTTCGATGCCCATGTAATGGGCTCCATTGTTGAAAACGGCTTCCTGGTGCTAGATCGTACAACCGTAGGTCAGGACGCGTATGTGGGGCACAACGCAAATCTTGCCCCGGGCAGCGCAGTAGAGACGCGTGCATCGCTGGATGACCAGTCTTTCCTTCCTGCCGGCTTCCGCGTTCCAGAGGGCCAATGGTGGAGTGGTTCGCCCGCTAAACGTGACGACGAACGCTCTAAGCAGCACGACGTTGTCTATCGAAGTCCCGCCATCCGCTACGTGCAGTACAGCGTGGTTGCCCTCTGCCTGCTTACAGTGATAGACATTGCAATGCTCGCTGTCTCGGTTCCCTCAGTCGCTCTACTTTACTGGACATTTGAAAACTATGGGGTTTGGGCCTCTTGTGCCATAGCTCCAGTTTCAGCGCTTATATGGGCAATCGCTTTCCCGTTGATGCTGGCAGTACTGAGCAGAGCTAGTGGGAGATCGCCCGCGGGTCGTTACCCGGCACTTAGCCGGTACGCACTGCGGCGTTGGTTTCAGGACCGCCTTGTGCAACTTAGCCTTCAGCTAAACCAGGCGCTTTATGCAACGATCTACCTTCCATCATGGCTGCGATTGATGGGAGCGAAGATCGGTAAGCACGCGGAGGTTTCTACTGCTGCGCACCTGGTTCCCGACATGCTTGAAATTGGCGAAGGATGCTTCGTAGCAGATGCCGCATCTGTAGGCGCAGTATCCGTAAGACGCGGCGTAATTGAGGTGCGACGTACCGTAATAGGCAGCAAGACATTCATTGGAAACAGTGCACTTGTGCCCGCCGGGCAGGAGATACCGGAAGGTTGTCTTATCGGTTGCATGTCAGTACCGCCATTAGCAGATGAAGAAATCGTTGAAAACAGATCATGGCTGGGCTCTCCTGCCATGGTTCTACCGCGCCGCCAGGAGTCGCGCCAGTTTCCAGCTGAACGCACCTACAAGCCTACCGCGTGGTTGTATTTCCAACGCGGTACCATTGAACTCTCTCGCGTAGTGCTGCCACCAACGTTTATGTTCGCGGGGCTAGCCCTCTGGTTTGCTGTACTGCGACAGCTAATCGATCACGCTTCACCGGTGGCCTGGCTCATAGGCGCACCGCTCGCCGGGCTAGCTATTTCTCTTGCCACCGTACTCGTTGTTGCGGCCGCCAAGTGGATAGTCATAGGCAGGTATGTTCCAGGCGAGCATCCGCTGTGGAGCAACTTTGTGTGGCGCACCGAATTGATCACCGCTCTTTACGAAAACGTTGCAGTCCCTGCGCTGATTGGCAATTTGACAGGTACACCGTTTATTCTCCCACTGCTAAGGCTGTTTGGCACAAAAATTGGCAGATGCGTTTTCATGGACTCCGTTCACATAAGTGAATTTGATCTGGTTAAAGTGGCGGACATGGCGGACATCAATGTTAATGCCACGTTACAGACACACCTTTTCGAAGACAGGGTGATGAAGCTCGATAATCTTGTTGTGGGCACTGGTTGCTCACTGGGCGAAACTTCTGTGGTGCTTTATGGTTCCTCAATGGAGGCCGGTTCATCACTTGGAAGCCTGTCCCTGCTGATGAAGGGTGAGTCCCTGCCACAGAATACGTCGTGGCACGGAATTCCCGCTCAACGTGCGATTGTAAGGCCAGTTGCTCCAACAATAGATACAGACTCCGTTACAGCATCGGTTGTCCAGCGTCAAACCGCCCGCACCGACGCAGCGAGCGTCGTTGAAGTTCTGCTGGCGAATAGCGCAACACTGCTGGAATAGACTGCCTTGGCACGAGCCGAGATAACCAGGTAAAAAAATTATTCAGATTGACGACCAATCCGCTGGTTGTCATTACGTTCTATACAGATCTTTTGCCTGGTACGGCTGATTACATCCAGGCAATCGCGCACCTCGTGACCAATAGCTCGCACGGTTGTGGAACCTGGGCCATGGGTCGATTGTAAATTGTAATAGCTGCAGTTTTGCAGCACATATTTGGTTAAAGGGAATTAAAACATGCCAATGCGAACAGGTTCACCACTACCGGACCTTTCGGGTGCCGAATGCTGGATTAACGGTGAAGCATCTCGCGATGAGCTTTTGGGTGGGCCAGTGCTTGTACATTTCTTTGCGAAGAGTTGCCCTATCTGTCATGATAACATGCCTACGGTTGAAGGCTGGCGCGAGGACTATGCAGCAAAGGGTCTTAAAGTGGTAGGTATCCATATGCCACGCGAAGAGGCCGATACCAACGTTGACGCTGTGGTGGCTGATATTGAATCGATGAGCATGACGGAGCCAATCGCAATAGATAATCAGCATACCATTGGT
>JAJZFK010000369.1 GCA_021805405.1 bacterium | reverse complement strand
AGGCATTGCGGGGCGAACAATCCTCGCAAGTCACAAAGCTGCACGGCCTGCGGTCTGCCACTTTTTAGTAAGCGACAGTACCGACGCCATGCCGTAAATGCTAGCGGATCCTTGTGCCGTGTTTGTGGTGTGTCGCTTCCAGGGGCAGTGCTCTGCCCTAACTGCGCTATTCCATTCGGTATGGTTCTAGATATTCGCGACTCCACATTGTCAACGCTAATAAATGCCAATACAGCGAATCAACAGGTTCAAAGGCCCCTGCAAACCGATGGCTTCGTGCTTCCGGATGGTATTGCGAAACGCTGGAACTGGGGTGCGTTTGTGCTTACATCCGTATGGACTGCAGTGCACCAACTATGGTGGTACTGGTTTTACTGTACGGCACTTGCTGTTGTAGCACTCACTGCGGTTACGGTAGCTACTGCGAATCCTCACTGGTCCCCCGGGCACCTTGTTATGATTGGAACAATTACAGTAGTAGCGATTGTGTGGCTCTATCTCAAGAGTGTGTTGTCAAGACGGGCTGCATCACTCGCGTGGCGCACAGGTAAATATCGCAGCGTTGAGGCATATAACCGATCATACAGATCATGGAACTCCGCAGCCGCGATATACACACTTTTGGCGCTGGCGATTTCCGTTGTCGTAATAACGCTTAACTACAGATGATTTAGTAGAGGAACGCGCAGAACAGTTTACGCGTGACCGAAATAGCGAGCGGGCAGGATTAAACCACCTGCTGCCACCGGGACAGAGAGAAAGGATCTATTTATCATGGCGATTTCACAGCGAGCGCGCAACGCAGCTCCCTCGCCTACTCTGGCAATTACAGCGCGGGTAAAGGCCCTCAAGGCTGCGGGGCGCGACGTAATAGGTTTTGGCGCCGGTGAACCGGATTTTGATACTCCGGATCACATAAAACAGGCGGCAATAGACGCGCTACATGCCGGATATACCAAATACACGCCGAGCTCAGGCGATGTGGACCTTAAGGCGGCCATTGCTGCAAAGCTTAGCCACGACAATGGGCTGCAGTACAAGCCTTCACAAATTATTGTTTCATGCGGAGCCAAACACTCCCTATACAATATCTTTCAAGCAATGCTGGATGACGGCGATGAGGTGATCATCTCTGCTCCATATTGGGTAAGCTACCCCGAGATGGTAAAGCTCGCGGGTGGCAAACCGGTCATAGTGGGAACCACCGCGGCTGAAAATTTCGTGCCAACGCGTGACGTAGTGCTTGCCGCGATTACCCCTAAAACCCGAGCGATCATTCTGAACTCGCCTTCTAACCCAACAGGTGGAGTTGCGTCGCGACAACAAGTGAAAGACCTTGCAGCACTATGCATTCAACATGATCTCTACCTGATTAGCGATGAGATCTACGAGAAGCTGGTTTACGATGGTAACGAACACATTAGCCCAGGCGCTTTGGGCAGTGATATATTTAACCGCACCATAACCGTAAACGGTTGTTCCAAGGCATACTCTATGACGGGTTGGCGTATTGGCTACGCGGCAGCTGCGGACGATGAATTGATAGCCGCCATGGGCCGCATTCAAGACCAATCAACATCGAACCCAACCTCAATTGCGCAAAAAGCGGCTGTGGCTGCTCTCACCAAAAACCCTGAAGTTGTAGAAGAGATGCGTACCCATTTCGAACATCGCCGCAACCTCATAGTCCGCCTATTGAACGAGATGCCCGGCATTTCGTGTTCGATGCCTGGCGGTGCGTTTTACGCATTCCCGGACGTTTCCGCAATCTATGGAAAGCGCTATGAAGAAATTGTGATTTCCGGTAGCGACGCTTTAACTGATTACCTCCTTGACACCGCAGACGTAGCAGTGGTCCCGGGTTCCGGCTTTGGCGCGGATAACTACGTTCGCCTTTCATATGCGACCTCGGAAAAGAACATATCTGCAGGATTGGAACGTATGGCACTTGCGCTACAAAAACTGGAATAGGGTGGAACAGCTAGACCTGGAACGCCTGCAAAAGCAGCTCAATATCCGGTTTCAAGACGAGGCAATGTTGCTGCGTGCGCTTACCCACCGCTCGATGGAAGCAGAACAGCGACTACCTAGTAACGAGCGGCTTGAGTTCCTGGGAGACGCAGTGGTTGGGTTGGTAATAGGCGAGACCTACTACCAGCTCTTTCCTGATGCTAACGAGGGAACTCTTGCAAAGTTGAGAGCCTTCACTGTGAGCGAAGCCCGCCTCTCTGCTGCTGCACGACAGTGCGGTATAGCCGAGTTTGTACTCCTTAGCCCAACGGTTGAAAACACAGGTGGTCGAGCAAGAAACTCCATTCTTTCCGATGCTTTTGAGGCAGTTGTTGGAGCCGTATACCTTGATCAGGGGCTCACAGTGGCAGCAGAACTGGTGCGTAGGCTGCTTGCACCAGCCATCGCTGAAGCTCAAAACGATACCCTTAGGGGCGACTACAAATCCGCACTACAGGAACACGTTCAGTCCACTTTTCAGGTACTACCACAGTATAAAACTATTCAGGAAACCGGACAAGATCATGATAAAACTTTTCTTGTAGAGGTGTACCTACGCGGTGTAGCCCTGGGAACGGGTTCTGGAAAAAGCAAAAAAGAAGCTGAACAGCTCGCTGCCAGGGAAGCTATCAAGGCCCTTATCGACAACACCACGTTGGAGATTCCGGTTGACATATGATGAACTCATTGCGCAGATCTTTGCGCATTTGGCTGCAACAGGGCATGAAGCATGCGACTTGCAGGAATTTAAAATGGTTATGTTGGCTCCCCTTCACCGAGGTGACGAGCCGGCTTTAACCAGTGATATTCAGGAATGCGCGTTCACAGCATTGGACGCTATTGGCATCGGGCTCCATATATCGGAGCACCAGCTCTCCTCTGCCCTTTCGACGGACGACACTGTTTGGCCCGTGGATGAGCTTTGGCCAGCAACGCAGATTTCACCCTGCGCGCACCCAACACACGATGCCTGTTACGGTGTATGCTTCTACAAGAGGTTAGGAAAACCGCTAACATTAACTGAGCGACGGTGCGTATGGCTTATGAACTGGGCCGCTTACGCAGTGGCCTTTCCACAACGCATGCACGAGGCATTGCGGGACATTTCGCGCAGACAGGAAGGGGCGGCCTGGTTAGCGACGCTGGCAACAAAACGAACCGACCGGTTAAACAACTCGATTCGTGCAGCGGCCGCACATCTGGAAGCGGGCGAACAAAAGGAATGTTCGGTATGGCTATATCGCGCGGCGTGCCTCTGCCTTCCCGTGCGCAGTGATGTTCGCACTACCTTGCTGCAGGACAGGCCCAACCTGCCGCTGGAGCAAATCGTTCATGAGTTAGTTTATCTCGCGCGTTCCGCACCTCGGGATATAAAGGTACTAGCTTGCAGTCAGCTCGTACAGTTTCCGGAAAATAGTTCTGCTGTTCGGACGCTTGCGCAGATGCGGTGGGACCCTTCGACACGCGTGCGCAGTGTGGCAGCTGGAGCCACATCATCACCGTGCATGACATGACATGTGGTTCTGAATCACCAATATACTATTGTGTAGGAGAAAGCTCCGCTATGGCATATCAGTCCCGCTCAATCCTGTTACCAGATTTCTCGTCCCTGCACCTTACAGTACTGGGCGACCTCATGGTAGACGAATACCTCCGTGGTATCGTCCGAAGAATTTCGCCTGAAGGGCCGGTTGTGGTTGTAGAAGTACAGGCGGAAGACTGGCAACCTGGTGGTGCTGCTAATGTTGCGGCGAACGTGCGCGCGATGGGCGCGAGTTCTGATGTTATAGGACTGGTAGGCGAGGACGAAATGGGGGCTAGGCTACGCGAATCACTGGGCCGCATGGGAGTGGGTACGGATGGTCTAACAGTTGAAGGTGCAAGGCCAACCACCCGCAAGACCCGCATTGTAGCGCATAGCCAACAGGTAGTGCGCGTAGACCGCGAAACTACATGCGCGCCTAACGAAGCTAGCCTCCTGACGCTGGTTGCGGCAGTAAAATCGTCTGTCGACCGGTCATCTGCGCTCCTCGTGTCAGATTATCGTAAAGGCTGTCTCACTGCCAAGCTGGCCGAAGAGGTGATGGCGTATTGTCGAAAGGCCGGTAAGCCAGTTTACGTCAACCCTAAGCCATCCAGTGCTAGCTGGTTTAGAGGTGCGGCAGCGCTTTCGCTTAACCATGGTGAAGCTGAAGCACTGTTGGGCCCACTAGAGCCACCTGGTCCTGCGTTAAAATTGCAAGGCGAGGACCTTAGAAGCCAGTTAGGCGTGCAAGCCCTGCTCATCACCCTTGGCCCGGTTGGCCTCGCCTGCTGGACAGCGGAAGATGGTTACACCTTTGTTGAGGCGAATACCGTAGAGGTCTACGATGTGGCAGGGGCTGGCGACACTACAATGGCAGCGTTTGCGCTATCTCTCGCCGGCGGCTCGCCCGCTCCAGTTGCCGCCATGATCGCAAACCACGCAGGAGCCTGTGCGGTACGAAAGACCGGGGTAGCCGCCGTTACCTACGCAGAACTTGCGCGTGCAGTTCACGCCGGTACTACAAGCACTACAGAGTAGTGTGGCGGGTGTTATTCACGCTCCTACGTGTACAGCTCTCAACTAAGTAGGATGAGTCTCTCTTTCGCACGGTTTAACACTTAACAGATGAGGCGCCTGCACATGCAGGTTTGCAGGAGTTTGCAATGAAAGCCAACGAGCTCGTGCCGTCAAAACCACAGTACTCACCATTGTTGCGCTCATATTTTCTTAAGTACACTGCGTACGTACTACGTCGAAGCTTTCATGCTATCCACATTCGCGGAACCGCTCCTTCCAGATTGACCGACGCGCAGGGTCCCCTTGTCGTCGTTTTGAACCACTCTAGCTGGTGGGATTTATTGATTGGTGGCTGGCTTGATGCACAACTTATTGGAGGCGAAAGCTACGGGGTTATGGATGCAGTGCAGCTACGGCGTTATGCGATTTTCAAGAGGATGGGCGTTATCGGTGTTGATCGAAGTTCGATCGGGGGAGCCAGTTCATTTCTACGCGAAGTATCCGCACTGTTAAAAGACATGAACCGCACGTTGTGGATTACGCCACAAGGCGAAATATGCAGCAGCTACTTCCGACCGATTATCTTTCAACCAGGCCTTGCACACCTGGCAGCGGCGTTAGGTACCTTCCAATACCTGCACGTAGCCATTCAATATGAGTTTTGTGGAGAACGGCTTCCGGAGGCATTCGTTCAGTTTTCAGTGCCTCGTTTAATGAGGATGGAATCGCTGGTTAGTGCAAAGACGTGGATGCGACAAGCTGCAAACGACCTTGAAAACGATCTGGATAGTCTGCAGAGTGCAGTGAGGGTAAACGCCCGGCAAGAGTTTTCCACATTGCTGAAAGGGGGAGGAGGCACCTCCCCGGTCTACGACCTTTACCGTCGGATAAACTCCCGGTTAGCCGGTGAACAATTCATGCCTAACCACCGAGACGTGGCGACCCCGCATTGGCGGGACCGCCGGTAAACGGCAGCATCTTCATGCACTACACCGCGAAGTGCAACTTAGCTACCAATATTAATGTGGTAGTTGGGATCGGCGCTTATGATACGTGCCTTTTTCGCAAACGCAACAAGTTCACCTTGAACTCGCTGACCATTTATCTGGTTGCCCTTGAGCAACAGCGCATCCTGCTGGCAAAGTGTCTGGGCTTGAGCAAACGGAATGGTAAGCGAAGCGGTATGACCAAGGCAACGAATTATCCATAAATGTCCAGCACATTTAAACCCGCTCGTCTGAGCACCAACCGACATGTTGAACATCTGCTTTTCCATACCTGGGTACTGGGCAGCGCTTAACGATCCAGGAACAATAAGTGGCAGCAAACCGCCATTCGCTTTACTGGTATCCTGGCTATACTGCTTGGCTACTGATCCAAAGTCGGCACCATGAGTGAGCGCCTCCTCTGCAGCTTTCAGCGCAGTCTTGTTGGGGCAGGCTATCACTTCACACTGTACAGATGGTGGCCTGTAAAACAGTGCATGAGGCGTGCGCGGATCTGTATTGCGCTTGTAAAATGACTGTACATCCGAGTCACTAACCGTCACGCCCTGGGTGAGCAGAGTTTGCATGCCCATGGAGATAGCTATCTGCTGTCGCAAATCGTCCATAGTCTGGTGATTAGCCGGCAAATTTGCTACCAACTTGGGATTGTTCTTCTGAATTTGAGCAATTTTGTCATCAATCTGCTGGGCAGTTGGCATAACTCCCTGCTGTGTAAGGAACTGAGTTTTGAGTGTGTTATCAGCGACTGACTGCGCAACCTGATTTCCAGCCGCGGCCGCCAGTTCATGTTCAAATGCCGCTTTGGTAATTACTTCATTATTTACAAATACAAACGGCTGTGGCCGCGTATCACGCCAGTGCGCCATCACGGCTCCTGCCAATACACCGGCACATAACGCAACTGCGGCAACCACCATCACGCGCGATCCTCGTGGTCTTGTTGCCTCACCGCCAGTGGTTGAACGGGCAACAGTTACCCCGGCCTTACGTGCAGGACGCGGCTTAACATCGGAAGACGTTGCACTAGCGTCGAGGCTTTCATTATTGGACATTTACTTCGACCTCCCGGAGTTAGATCACTCCGCTAAAAACTTTCTAATATATTACTGCAAATATGATATTCGGCGTATGTACGCTCGGAATTTAGGATTTCGCATAACCGACCAGACAATAGTAGCACTATTATTGCATCAGTGTTCATTTTACGCTAAGCCTTCGGGCCTGAAACATGCATTCAAATCAAATCGCTATATCGTGCGTTCACCAGAAGCTGCCGCGGTTAATTCGGAAACCTTGGACATAAATTCGTCAAGGTCTTGTGCGATGAATTCGTCGGCCCGTACCGGGACAGATTGCCCTGGGTTATAGTTACCGCCAAGTGCAGTCCAAAACCTTTGGCCTTTATCACGCAGTTCGCGCAAATCTGCGAGCAATGATTGAAGTTCTGCAATCTGTTCGGGCAGCGCAATAGAGATCACCACAAGGTTAGGTGCCTCTACGGCTACCAACTCCACAAAACTTGTGGTGGGAACATTGGCACCCACAAATGTTACCCTCCAGCCAATCGCGTCTAGTGAATCGGCCAGCATGCGAATACCAAGCGAATGAAGGTTTCCAGCAACGCATCCCATTATGGCCTTATTATCGCCCTGAATGTTGGGGTGATAGATTTCAGACACTCGAGCCATCAACCGCTCAATTATCGCACTAGCCACATGTTCATGTGCCTCATCCACTTGTCCCATTTCGTAAAGATCACCAATACTGTGCATCGCAGGCTGAAAGACCTCTAAGTAGATCTTAGTCATACTAAACTTTAACGACAACATATAATTTAGTAGATCTGAGCAAGAAGCTTCATCGCCCTGTAAAAGGCCGGACAAGAGCTGCTCCGCGAGGTCTCCTGCATTGGCGTGATTCAAATCTGACGGTTGTTCACCGCTTGCCGTGCCATTCCCCTCATTTTTGCGACCAAACCCCAGCGTAGCCATGGCATGCATGCGCAGCAACACCTCCGCAAAAGGTGCCTCCAGGGAATAGTACATAAACCTGCCCGACCGTTCCGCACGAACAACATTCTGGTGGCGCATCTTTGCGAGATGGTTGCTAAGATTGGGTTGTTTTAATCCCGTCACCTCGCACAACTCCGTTACAGACTTGCGCCCTAATCGCAAGGTTTCCAGAATTGCACGACGCGAAGGGTCTGCAAGTGCCTGAGCTATTCCGTCGGGATCGCGCAAACGAACCATTCGCTGTTATTCTCCTGATCTCCATGGCTCATGCCGGTGGGCCGCCTACGTTTAGAGGTGTCACATTATAACGGTTGTGAATATCACGTGTCAATAATACGAATAATTCAGCCGTTTACAGGGCTGTGGTAAACTGAAATTGGTGTTGTTATCGTACAACAGCGGACCGATATCAGGAGCAACCGCGTGATAGTACTGCTGGACTTCGACGATACGCTTAGTGAATACAGTCACTTCATCAGGCTTTATACTGAATCGATGGCCAATCTGCTGACGCAGACCTTCGGCGGTTCCCTTGAAAACTGGACCAGATGTACAATCAAAATGGTAATTGCGATTGAAGCTGATTACGTTGCACGATTTATTGGCAATCCTTTAAACGGCTACAAACGATGGCGGCGGCACGCGAACAACCTTGCAGCCGACCTTCTATTTGATGACGCGGAAGTAACAGCACCTCCTGATGTTGTGCGCATTGTGCGTGCTCTTCACAACTCTGCAGTTGCGAAAAGTGCGGCAATTTTTCCCGGTATGGCCGAAACCGTCACATCCCTGCATCAATCGGGCATACCTCTCTGCATAGCAAGTGGTAACGACTCAAAGCATATTAGGTCCGCAATCTCGCCACTTGATATAGGCCGCTTTTTCAAGAGGCTCTATGGGCCCGACCTCGTTGACTGCGCCAAAGAAGGGCCCGAATTCTACGCACGTATTGCTCAAGATCAGGGCCAACGCCCTCAGGAATTTCTCGTGGTGGACAACGATCCGGCTGCCCTGCAGTGGGCTAGTGACTCGGGCATGAGCGTATTGCATGTTCACCTGCTTGCAACCGCGCCTAGCGCGCGGGACATGTTTGACTTGCCAACGATCACTAATTCTAGTGACCTTGCGCAACTTGTATTAGAACTCGCGCACGTACACAACTGACGGCTCGGAACTTACCGGAATCGAGTACTGTGCACCGCAAACCAAACAGGAGATAAACACATTTTGGAACGAACGTATATTATGGTAAAACCAGATGGTCTTGAACGACGTCTCGCTGGCGAGATTATTCGTAGATTTGAGACCCGCGGCCTTAAACTGAAGGCCCTCAAAATGGTTGTTCCCACCAGGCAAACCGCAGAAAGTCATTACGCGGTTCACAGTGACAAGCCATTCTTTTCCGACCTTGTAAACTTCATCACGTCCGGCCCAGTAGTCGCAATGGTATGGGAAGGTGACGAGGCAGTGAAACTTACTCGCACCATGATTGGTGCCACGCGCCCAACCGACGCTGTACCTGGCACAATTCGCGGTGACTTTACAACTCAACTACAGGCCAACCTGGTTCACGGATCCGACTCACCAGACAACGCTGAGGTGGAAATTGCACTCTGGTTTAAACCTGAAGAGATATTAAGTTAGGCTTAACAGGGCGGCTCAGAACAGTTGCACTACGCAATTTGCTCTGGGCGCGCCCTTAGCATCCTCCTAGTGTCCGTACACACTCTGCCCCAGTTTGACCTTACCCCTGAATGAGCGAAACAGGAACGTAAAATAGACAATTGCAAGAACAAGCGCGATTGTCCACCACACCAACCCGTTTTCGAGACCGACCCTCCCACTAGCAGAATTTGAAACAGTAAGGTCTGCTGCTGGGTGGTTAATGGTGGATCGCAGCAAGGTTGGATACACACCTGCAGCAGTGGCAGCAAGCAGACCAAGTAGCACACCAACAGAACTTAGAAATGCCATCACCTCGTTGTTGCGGCGCAACATCACGGGCAACCCCACTGCGCTTATCGCTATCAGTGCGGCAAGAAGCCACGTCCACGGCCGTGCAATAAGGTGTGCATACAGGGCAGGGCATACCGCGTTGGTTGCAATCGTGACGATGACGCCCACCACAAGCAGCAGGGGCCATAGAACGTTGGCGATTGCCTTGCTGCGATCGTAGACAGCGCCTTCGGTTTTAATGAGCAGATAGCACGCACCATGCAACGCCAGAGCGACCGTAGCGAAAACACCTACAAGTACGGTGTACCAATCCAGCACGCCAGGGTTCGCACCTATCCGGAAGTTGGTAAACAGCGGCCCGTGAAAATACCCGGCGGTATCAAGAGGCACGCCACGGATAACGTTTCCAAGAGCCGCACCCAGTATTATTGCCATCAGGAGTGAAGACACGAAGAACATACCATCCCAGCCTGCGCGCCATATCCAGTTCTTTTCGTGCGACCGTAGTTCTATAGAAAGGCCCCTAAGCACCAGTAGCCACAAGGCCATCATGAGTGGCAGGTAGAAACCGCTAAATCCAGCGGCATAGACCTTTGGGAACGCGAATACTAGCACTCCACCTCCGGCGAGAAGCCACACCTCGTTGCCATCCCACAAAGGACCGATTGCGGCCAGCGTTGTCTGCCTCTCCTCATCGCTGCGGGCTACAAAAAGGTGGAGAATTCCAACGCCGAAGTCGAAGCCATCCAGAATTACATATACGGCCATCATCACGGCCACCAATGCGAACCAAAGTGATCCCATATTAACGCACCTTTCGCTGCATCCTAGCGGCTCAATGAGAGGACGCCGGTAGGCCCGTACCCAAGGATACGCTGCTTGTTTCCGACTCTGGCCCGCGACCAAGTTCACGCATGATCATATACGCAAACAGTAGCGCAACTACAGAGTAGAGGCCGCAGAATCCAAGCGTAGTAAATGCTACATCTCCGCCACTTACGGTAGGTGATGCTCCTGTAAGAGTTCTCTCCAGCCCGTAAACCACCCACGGCTGCCTTCCAATCTCGGCTACCATCCAACCAGCGGTTGTAGCAATGTAGGGAAATGGGAATGATAACATCAACACCCATAGCAACGCTCTGTTCCTGAATAGACGGCCGCCTCGCAGCTGCCAGGCGGAAAAGAGCATGAGAAGGATGAACAACGTCCCTAAGCCCACCATGATGTGATACGAGTAGTAAAGCAGTTCAACGTTGTCTGGCTGTTGATTTTTTGGAAACGAGTTCAATCCCTGTACCTTGGCACCAAAATCACCATAGGCTAGAAAGCTAAGAATGCCTGGCACCTCAATTGGGTTTTCAATCTTGCCGGTAGCCATGTTTGGCTGCCCCATGATTGCCAATGAAGCATTGCTGCTCGTAGTAAATTTGCCCTCCATGGCAGCTAACGCAGGTTTCTGGTACTTGGACATCATTTTGCCCTGGCCGTCGCCGGTTGGGAATATCTGAAGTAAGCTCGCAGCACAGCCGGTAACCACGGCTACCTTAAGAAAGACCTTGGCATGCTCTACGTGCACGTTCGACAGGATGTAATAGGCTGCTACAGCGCATACTACAAAAGAAGCCGTTGCTACCGTAGCGACCATGTTGTGCGAGTATTCCCACAACGCCCACGGGTTAAGGAGATAAGTTAGCGGTTGAGCCAGGTGTAACGCGCCACCCTGCCCAGCGGCATACCCTACCGGGTGCTGCATGAACGCGTTAGTAACGATGATGAAATACCCGGATAGCCACGAGCCCAGAAACAGCATCACCGCAGAAAGCATATGCACTTTGGGACCAAACCGTTTTTCGCCGAACAACAGAATACCGAGGAACGCAGATTCGGCGAAGAACGCAAACATACCCTCTAGCGCTAGCGACATACCAATTACACCCCCAGCGAAGTTACTAAACGCCGCCCAGTTCGTACCAAACTGGAACTCCATAGGTATGCCGGTAACAACGCCCACAGCAAAATTGATACCGAATATTCTCGTCCAGAAGCGAGCGGACTCGTTATAAACGATATCTTTCTTCTTAAAATACAGCGCCTTAAAGATTACAATTAGTAACGCGAGCCCCATAGATAGCTGCGGAAAGAGATAGTGGTAAATGATTGTAAATGCAAATTGAAACCTGCTCCATCCTACTGCGCTCATAACTCAACTCCGTTTCCAAAACCGTTACAAACAAATCCTCACGTTTCATCAGCTAAGATCTACCTGATTCTACCAATTTAAATCCCAAGGCTCATCCGCATTCCGCAGGATTTTAGGGGATTGCACACACGCTTAATGAGCAATTAGGATGGATCACTTACCAAGCATCCGGGAGGCTCCTGTTGTAGCCTCCAAGTTGTCTTGAAGACCGTGAGCAGTAACGCACCTCAAATGCACCCGGCCAAAATCTGTGCTAAACTTACTCGCCGCATTAGCGGCTGGTTATCGATGTGGTGAGCGAGCGGCATTCGAGCAAAGTTGAAATTTTCTCCTGCGTGATTCGTGCAGCTACTGGCACCCTTCTCAATCACGCTCAACCGACAAAACTACCGTCCCACATTGTAACTTAAGCCCCCCGGTTCCAACGGCATTTGCCCAGGTGCAACGCCTGCACTAGCGTCTGGTACATGCATTAACGACGGCTTACCCTTAAGATCTGCGTCATATTGCTAAAGTTATTGTACTCCCACCAGTAGAACGACTCTACAGACGTGAGGAAAATTAGCATTTGTCACAAGGGGCCTTGCCAATGCAGAAGTTTTTACTAACACTCGCTTCTGCGCAAAGCAAATGAAATAGCAGTTAACTACCTCGACGTCATAAGCGTATGTCATGAATAAAAGAGAATCGCGTGGAACTGTTGCAGTCTCAATAGGGTGCCGTTTGACAAAAACATTATATTGTGATATAACTATCTATGATTATATCTCACCATTGGAAAAAACTATGACGACAAATTCAGCTTGTTCGTTAATCGATATGGAAACCCTGGAGCGCATTGCGCCCATTATTCGACATACGGCCCACCCTTTACGCCTACGGATACTGGATTTTCTATCTTCACAGGAAGAGCCGCAAACCGTTACTGCAATCATTGAGGCATGTAAATCGCCGCAGGCTATCGTTAGCCAGCAGCTGCGCATACTGAAAGATCAGAACGTACTTTCGGCTCGACGTGAACGAAACCACGTTAAATACAGCGTAGCCAACAGCAATGTGTTGCTGCTCTTGGACTGTATTCGGCGGCACTAGCCCTTATGTCCCAACTACCTACCCACAAACCAGGGCGCAGAGCCGAGCGGTTCCTGGTATTCATTATCGTCTCGTGCCTTGTATGGCTCCTGGCATTTCAACTTGGTTTCGTTACCGACCAGAATCTGGAAATCAAGCCAGTTAGCGACCGGCAGCCCATGGGAAATATGTCTATGCCCCTCCTTGCTGGTGGGACGTGGAACTCCGGTAGCGACAAAGGCTCGGTGCTGCTTGTCAACTATTGGGCAACCTGGTGCCCGCCTTGTCGCCACGAGATTCCAGACCTGGAGGCACTCTACAATAAATATAGTGGTCGCGGGTTCAGGATTGTGGGTATTGAAATGGGTGGCGAAACAGAGGCCGCAGTGCAGTCGTTCGTACAGCAGAGCGGAATCACATATCCCGTGGCGCTGCCCAAGAACCTGCAAGCTTTAGTTAGCGTGGCTCCTGCCCTGCCTACAACAATAGTAACGGATAGGCAGGGACGGGTCGTGATGAGCATCACTGGGGCTATTAACAGGGCTCAGTTTGAGCCGGTACTCAAACAGCTTCTGGCAGAACCCGCCTCGTAGGTTGGTGCCAAAGGCTGTCACTCAGCGCTGAGATATTTGCCGCTCTCTTTCAACCACGAATATATGGGTGCGCGTGAAGCATCTGGAAGGTCCATATGTGACGATTCGATCAGCAGCCGATCGCACACAGGGCTCAACCGGTCGGCGAGCGCATACACGCGGTCTGGCGGTAACAGTACATCCTGGCGGGCTGCGATAAAGAGTGCTGGGCACGAGATTGCAGTTAACCCCTCAACTAACTCGTCTAGCATGTTTACGAATAGGTTTGCAGGTGCGCCTATTACGTAATCATCCCGTTGTTCCAGCATTTTCTTCCCCACTACGGACTGAAATCCTCGAGCAGGATGTTCACCCATCGCCATCGAGACAATGAAGCGGGGAGGATGTCCGCCCGCAGCCAGATCGGCGGCTGCCGCCAGGCATGCAGCTGCACCCAACGAGTGCCCTGCCAGCGCATAATCGCCTTCAAATTGAGCAATGGCTGCCTTTACGTTGTCTACGGCAGATTGGGGAGCGTGCATAATCCCGCCGGATGCGCCAAGCTTATGCCCTGCAAGGTCGATTGTAACACACGGCACGCCTCGTATCGCAAGATAGCAGGCTAAACTATCCAGGCTGTATTTCCCCGCAGTATACCCATGTACGAGTAACAGAGTGAACGACGACCTTGCAACAGTAGGTATATATCGCAACCCTGCCAAGTCATAACCTTCAGCGGCAAAGATAACGGGCTGCAGCTTCATTGAGGAGTGGAGCCCGCACGCTTTTCTTTGAGCGCAAGCCAAGCCAACCGAGCAAGGAACAACATGCAGACCACCACAAACCAGTCTCCAAACCGCACATAAAAAGTGCGACCTGTCATCCGATGTACAATCATGTCGATGTAGCCAGCTTGGTCATCTGGAAGGCGGCTCAGTACGCGTCCTTCAGCGTCAAGAACGCAGGTGATGCCAGTGGTAGTGGAGCGAACAACTTCTCGCCGGTTCTCAATTGCGCGCAAGGTGACTGCAGCCAGATGCTGCTGCCGCGCGGCGGAACTGCGAAACCAGGAATCATTACTTTCGGTAACCAGCAAATCCGCACCCAGGTTTGTCATGGCTCTCACGTCCATGGGGTACATCGACTCGTAGCATATGAATGGCCCAAGTGAAAATTTACCGGCGCGGGCAGTTGAACCCGGTAATGGGGAGTCATGGGGTCCAACACTTGCGTCGTCTGGTGGAAACTGAAATGCTCGCCCGACGAGTGGGTCTAATATGCCACGGAATGGTATAAACTCACCAAACGGCACAAGTCGATGC
>JAJZFK010000202.1 GCA_021805405.1 bacterium | reverse complement strand
ACACCCATTTCAGCCGTTAGCGCAATGCAGGCAGTGGCTGCAGAATCACCTGCCGGGTGTGGAGGTTGTGGAGGCGAGCAGTACTAGCAAGGCGGCGGAACAGGCATCCCAGGACGCCGAGAGCGCTGCAATTGCCACCCTGCTTGCCGCAGAAAAGTATCAACTTAACGTTCTATGCCCTCACATTGAGGACAACCCTACTAATCGTACTCGCTTCCTTGTTTTGGGTTACAATGAGCCAGAACCAACCGGCAAGGACAAGACGTCCTTAATTTTTGCAGTTCATAACCGGGCAGGCGAACTTGTACACGCTCTTAACGCATTTGAAAAATATGATGTCAATCTCACAATGATTGAGTCGCGACCAGCCAAAACAACAGCCTGGCAGTACCTCTTCTACATTGACGTTCAGGGCCATGTACGAGATTTGGCAGTAAGTAAGGCGCTTAACCTCCTGTCGGAACATACGCTCTTTGTACGTGTGCTGGGCTCCTACCCGGAGGCGGTTTAGTAGCAGCCTAGTGTTTTAGAATGGGACTGTCGTGTTTTAACTGTGCATTCAATAGGTCCACGGCTTCGGGCAGGGTTAATCTCTTACCGTATAGCACGTTCGCATAGTAGTCGGGGTCGGCAGCCCGAAGTTCAACAATTGCCAATGTTGTCAGTTCGTCCGTTCTGCGGTCGGAGCGAGGCATGTGGTATTGTTCACGAGCGTTGGTTATCGCGCCTACCAGGGTAGAGAGAACCCCTGGTGGCAGCACACTAGCAGATGCTGCACACGCAAGTTCAAGACTCTCCACCACCCCACGCCGATCACCTGCGGCCACTCTTAGTTCTAATGACTCCAAAAGGTAACGGGTCGCCCTCTCCATTTCAGCGCGCTCAAAGTAGATTAACCCCATATTGTATTTGCAGAATGCGACTCCAGACGTTACCCCGGCCTTCTCATAAAGATGCCTAGCTTCTTCCAGGTTTCGAGCAGCTTGCAGGTGCTCATGTAATTCAATAAGCACCACCCCCAGATTATTAAGGCAGTTTGCTGTTCCAACAAGATCACCCGCATCGCGAGCTAGCGCGAGAGCCTGTTCAATCCAGGCCCTGGCGGTATCGTAACTCTTACGATCACAGTCCAGGCTCCCCAAATTGAGCAGACATGCGGACATACTTGTGCGATCGTTCGTGCGCTCCCACGCTACTTTAGCTTCTGTGTACCGTAATTGGGCAGAGAAATAATCGCCCTGCATCCAGTCGAGGAGCCCAATGTTTTGAAGGCACGCGGCAATACCGCGAGTGCTGTTTAGCTGGTACCACCTCGTTAGCGCTTCATGGTAGTGGACATTGGCACCTTCATAATCTGCGCTAAGATAGGAGATAATGCCCAGGTTGTTGTAGCATTGTGCCTCCACGACCAGATGGGAATTCGATTGTGCTAATTGCAGTGCCTCCGTAATGAAACTGCGAGCTTTGTCGAGCCTGTTCTGTTTAACGGCCGCACGGCCCATGGTTAGGATGGTCTGTGCAAGACGTAGTGGCAGCTTAAGACTATTCGCGAGGTCTGTACCTCGAGAGGCAAGTGATGTTGCGGCATCGCTGTTACCTTGCCGAAGGGCATGTTCAGAAAGTTCGGCAAGGACTTCAATCTGCTTCTCGATCAAGCCAAATTTTGTAGCCAGTTCCAGGGCTCTCTCCAGATATTGCGTACCTTCCCTAAAATTGCCCGTGATCTGCCAAAACACGGAAAGGCTCACAGCAAGACTAATTCCAGATACAGCCCTCTCCTCGGTAGTCTGCTCTGAAAGTGCCCAGCACAGACACTCTTCCAGATTCGCCCGTTCATACGTCAATCGAGTTAAACCCACGATTTCATCGCCATGGTTAATGAGGCGCGAGCAATCGGCGCCAAGGTGTTGCGCCCAACGTAACATGTTTAGCTTAATCCGATCCAACTCGCCTGCGCGGTCGAGCAATTCCTTTGCATACCGGCGAACAACGTCCAACTGGCGATATCGCATCTCATCCATCGTCATTTCTGCATGGACAAGGGACCTATCTAACAGTGCGGCAACCTGTTTTGCCCGGTCGTCAGTAGTGATGATGCCTTCATCGCCCAGGCAGACGAATGTACAAGCGGAAAGGCTGCAACCAGAAGGAAACACCGATAACCTCATGAATAGGTCGCGCAGTGCCACAGGTAGCATCTCCACACTCTCGGCGATTACCGAACGAAGAGAGGCTTGTTTTCGATCAGCAGGATTGGAAGTTGGGGAATCAATATTGAGTGGATTACTGAATTTTACTACTATTTGTTGCAGCGTAAGGCACCCTGCCCAACCGGCTGCCAGTTCAAGGCTAAGTGGAATCCCTTCTAGCTGACGGCCGAGTTTCGCAAGCAGAGGAATATCGGCCGCTAAAGTCGCAATGTTTCGGGCTACTGGATGTACTGCGTGAATGCGATCCACGAGAAGCTGAATGCAGGGATTATCGGTAATTTCGGCAACATCATTGACATCGTCAGGAGTAGGTAGTGGCGCTAGTCGAGTAATATGAGCCCCTTTAATGTTACACACACGTCGTGCAGTCGTTAAAATCGATGTGCCATGTGCCCTTGCCATGATCATATCCAGCAGCTGCATGAACTCAGTCTCGCTATGTTCAAGTAACCGATCAATCCCATCCAGTACAACCAGAAATTTATCTCGTGCTAAAAGCGCGCAAATAATGCCATGCACATCAACCGAATTGCCGTCAATCCTAAGGGCCACCACAAACTTTTGCACGATTTCTACTTGTGAGCGTGTTCCTGCCACGTTGAGCCACAGTATGCGCTCATCGGCATAAAGAGCGGACCTCCTACAGGCCTCTATTGCAGTGCGTGTCTTTCCCACGCCGGCGTGCCCAACAATCTGAAGAACGAACTGTTCAACATAATGGCGAGATAGCAAACTGGATAGGTGGTCAATTTCATTTTCACGGCCAAAGAACCGGGAGAACACCGGTGGAATGTACGCAACGGGATTTGGTATCGGTGGGCCACCGTTTTGAAGAGCCGAGTCATTTAGCGCCATAGGCAGCTTCACAAGGGCGTTAAGTTCCTCAACAGAATTGTCATCATCTCCATTTAACTCCGTGCGAACTATGTCCTGCCACTGCTGGGCCACTTCACGGGCGCGGTCAGCCCGGCCCGAACGTCGGAATAGGTCGACAAGCAGAAAGTATCCGGATTGATCATATTGCGCAAGGCGTACAAGCCGCTGCGCCGCGGAGATTGCTTCTGCAAAGTCTCCTAATGACGCTGCAGCATTCGCAAGCAGACGGTAACTTTCACACAGGGAGTCCTCAAGAACCGACCGCTCTCCCACGATCCAATCATCGTAGAATCGGCTTAATAACGGTTCCGTTTGAAGCTCACACGCTCGCTGTAAGAGCAAGCATTGCTCTCCCAATGAACCTGCACGTGCCTGCTTAAGCAACATATTATACTGGGAGACATCAGTATCTACGAGGTAGGCGCTTAACCGAACCCGAATCCTGTCGGATTCAAGAGCTTTCTCCCCACAGTCCATACAAGAGTGGAGCAGATGACGCAGGTGTGTGACAGCCGTCCGAAGACTCTGTCGCGCCGAATTTGGAGACGC
>JAJZFK010000484.1 GCA_021805405.1 bacterium | reverse complement strand
AGCTGGAATCTGGCCACTCATTGTGCGTCCCGCTTATACTCTAGGCGGCACTGGCGGAGGTATCGCGTACAATCGCGATGAACTTTATGAAATTGCCCATCGTGGACTCGCACTTTCTATGCGCCGCCAGGTAATGATAGAGCGCTATCTTAAAGGTTGGAAAGAGATTGAATATGAGGTAATGCGCGATGCAAACGACACGGCAATCACGGTTTGCAACATGGAGAACTTCGACCCCATGGGTGTACACACCGGAGATAGCATCGTAACGGCACCATCGCAGACATTAACAGACAAAGAATATCAGATGCTGCGGTCTGCCTCACTCAAAATCATAAGGTCACTGGGTATTGAAGGCGGCTGCAATGTTCAGCTATCGCTCGATCCAAAGTCGTTCCGTTATTTCATCATTGAGGTAAACCCGCGCGTTTCCCGCTCGTCGGCTCTCGCATCTAAGGCTACAGGCTACCCTATTGCGCGCGTGGCTGCGAAGATCGCTATAGGGCTACGACTGGATGAAATAGAGAACGCTGTTACTCGCAAAACACTGGCTTGCTTTGAGCCTGCCCTTGATTACTGCGTAGTGAAGATTCCGCGATGGCCATTTGACAAGTTTGTTGGTGCGGATAGGCGCATTACCACCCAGATGAAAGCAACCGGCGAGGTTATGGCAATCGACCGCACATTCGAGGGCGCGTTAATGAAAGCCGTGCGCTCACTAGAGACAGGTATCATCGGCTTAACCAATAAGACTTCGCACCTGTTGAGCGACATTGAGATTGAAGAAGCATTGCGAGTGCCAGCGGACGAGCGCTTGTGGGCCATTACGGAGGCATTCCGACGAGGTATGGCGGTCGAAGAGGTTCATGCACTAAGCGATATTGATCCCTGGTTCCTCAACAAACTTCTACACCTTGTGGACATAGAGATGCGCCTGAAATCGAACGGCACTGCACTGGTTCGCTTAGCATCCGATGAGAAGAGTGATGACCTTGCTGCAAGTCATCCGTTAGCCGTCAAGCTCCTGCGGGAAGCGAAGCATGCAGGTTTTCCCGATGTAACCCTGGCTACAATTTCAGGCGTTCCAGAATTGAAACTGCGAGCCATTCGTAACCGTCTCGGTATAGTACCCGTGTACAAACAGGTGGATACCTGCTCGGCAGAATTCGAGGCTGCAACCCCTTACTTCTATTCGTGCTACGACCTGGAGGACGAACGGTAATTGCCTGAACAACCCTACGTTCTACTTACAGGTGACCCCGCTGAGGCTAGGCTGGAGATTGTGGACAGCGTTCATGGCCCCCATACCCAGGCTTTCCTCACGAAAGCTGGTTTGCTGCCTGGCATGAATGTAGCAGAACTTGGCTGTGGAGTTGGTTTAGTAACGGAACGTATTGCACGTACGGTCGGTAAGCCTGGTCATGTAATCGCGCTAGATGCGAGCCATAAACAAACTGTAGCGGCTGCGCGCCGGTTGAAAACTCGGTGCGTTACAAACGTGGAGTTCGTGACCGCGGATGCTGGTGCAACTGGGCTGGATGAAGATTCGTTTGACTTTGTATACTGCAGGTTTCTTCTAATGCATATGCACCAACCTGAAGTGGCTTTAGCGGAGATGCTTCGGATACTAAAGCCATGCGGCATTTTGGCAGTTGAGGATGGCGACTTTAGTTCGCCGTTCTGCTGGCCGGCTAGCAGAGATTTTAATCGCGCGTTCGAACTATATGTAACTGCAGGCGAGAGTTGTGGCGCAGACTTTCTGATAGGGCAACGGCTCTTTCAACTGGTAGCAAATATGGGATTGCAGCATATTTCTATTGAAACAGTGCAGCCTGTATGTGTTGATGCCGAAGAGTGCAGCCTTGTCTCTAGTACTTTAAATGAATGTAGGGACACTCTCTTGAAACACAACCTTGCAACACGCAAGGAAATTGACGAGACCATAGTGAATGTCAACCGCGCGGCAATGTCGGGTCTCACGGTATTTGGTATGGCTCGCATGACACAAGTGAGTGGGCGCAAACCTCAGAAAGAGGGATAAAACCATGCAGTTAGGTCTGACCGAAATTGATCCAACAATCGCTCTGCAGATTGAGCGGCTACTGTCAACTGCAAATGGTCCAGTTCTCGATCCCTACATTCAGTGGAAGGGCTCGCTTCCATTTCGCCTGCAGACGGAACTAGGCGCCCCTAACATAAGGGTGAAGTCAAAAAGGAAGCCTCAGCCTCATGAGCTCCAGACTTATAATCTCGCAACGAGGCGACGTGACTACCGAATCAACAGGATAGCTCTGCCTATCGCACTGACTGCTCTAGCGGTACCCTTAAATGTAGCTTTGCAAATCTCAGTTATTTCTTCGATCAGCATGCTGCAACACGTTCCACTGGCTGCGGCGGTGGAGCTTGCAGCCGCAGGAATGGGTGTTCTGATATCCAGAAAAAATCGACCCAAAATGCTCGCCACCAGGATTGAGCAGTGTGAACTGCAGGCAGTAAGTCCACGGCTTACACTTCGGCCGGTAGAGCGTTACTATGTAGATGCTCTCATCGTGCTCGCTCAAATTGAGTGTGACCATGACTCGGAAGTCGCCCTTCGAGAAACGTTGAACCAGCTAAACCGCCTGCTCGACACTTATCGTGACCTGGAGAGAAGGCGAGAGGGTCTGTTAGCGCTAATGGGTACCCACGTGGAAACGGAGCTGAGTGCGCAGATTCAGTCCACTGAACGGCAACTGGAAAACGAGTCGGATCCGCATGTACGAGAGACGTTGGTCCACAATCTTAAAATGTTCCACGAACGTGCTGAAAATGCGACAACCATGCGCCAAAATCTGCAGCGAATGCTTGGCCAGCAGGAGGCCGTAATGCAGACGATGATTACTGCACAATCTGCAGTGGCCAGATTGTATCTAGCTCCTCGCATGGATGATAACTCCCAGATGGAGCGGACATCGTCGTCCGTACAAGCCATTAACCAGCACACTCGAGCAGTGGAGGAAGCCATCGAAGAGGTGTTGACACTTGGTAGACCTACGATTTAGTATTTTCACAAAGGATGAAGAATGTCGAAAAAGAAGGTGGTAGTAATTGGCTCCGGCCCTATTCGCATTGGGCAGGGCATAGAATTTGATTATTGCTCTGTTCACTGCGTACGTGCCATTCGGGCAATGGGCAGTGAGGCAATTATCATTAACAATAACCCGGAAACCGTCTCAACTGACTTCGACATATCTGACAGGCTCTACTTTGAACCACTCGCGCTGGAAGATGTACTGAACGTTCTGGATCGCGAACAGCCTGACGGTGTTGTCGTGCAGTTTGGCGGCCAAACTGCTATCAACCTCGCGAGATCTCTGCACGAAGCCGGATGGAAAATACTGGGAAGTTCACCAGATTCAATTGACCTTGCGGAAGATAGGGATCGATTCGAGCGCGTTCTCGCCGAGCTAGGTATTCCAAAACCAGCAGGTCGCGCTGTAACCTCTATACCGTCTGCCATCGTGGTCGCCGAACAGATCGGGTACCCGGTTCTAGTGCGGCCGAGCTATGTCCTAGGCGGCCGTGCAATGGAGATCATATACGATAAGAGTGAACTCGAGCATTACATGACCTATGTGGTAGACGTTTCGCCAGAT
>JAJZFK010000258.1 GCA_021805405.1 bacterium | reverse complement strand
TTGAGTACGATGGTGTTGAACTCGTCTTCACAGACGATGCCCTCAAGGCAATTGCGCACGAAGCGATAGAGCGAAGCACGGGAGCACGCGCACTGCGCACAATCATCGAAGAAGTGATGCTCAACATCATGTATGAAATCCCGTCCAATCCTGGGGTGAAGAAGTGCATCATCGAGGAGGAGACCGTGACCAAGAAACTGGAACCCACGCTCATTACTGACGGGGAGATGCGGCAGGCTTCATAAGCTTGTTTGATAAGAGTGACGTTCAAAACTCCAGGGCAATGTCCTGGAGTTTTTTGTTGATGCTCAACGGGGAGACTCCCTCCCCGGCCCTACAGGCCAACCCTCCTCCGGACACTCGCGTCGCTCGCTGAAGGAGGGAGTGCGGATGCCTAGCGGCTGCGCTGTAGTTGCGTAGACCAAATGGCGTTGCACTCGGGCCTGGGTGCGGGCAGCGTCTCGCCAGGATGGCGCTTAAAGGTGGCGAGTTGCCAGGCAATTGCTGCAAGACTGGTGTACTGGTTAAAGGGACATACGGTAGGTTATTGCGGAAGTTAGGTGCTGTTACTGTGCGTGCATGTGTGCTTAAAAAGTAGCAGAATAAACTTTTAAAAAAACGCTTGACACAATGCGTCCACTTTGTTATAATCGAAATGTAAGGAAATTCGCAGTGTTTGTTATGTATTATCAGTCGTGTTTAAGCTGCATTATTATAGCCTCAACTGAATTCTACAGGGGTAGTGCCCTGAGTCTCATCTAACCTTATCTGCTAGTTATTTCCACCAGTGATGTGGAGAAATTGGAGAACTCACCAGGATGATTGACCCTAACACCAACGGCGAAGAGCCGACGAACGAATCGGCAGCAACGCAACGCAACGCAACGAAGCCACTACGCCAGCGATTGCATCTGCTAAAGGCGTAACACGCCGTTGCCTCCTTCAGAACGCACGCGGCCTTGATGTATCCGACGGCGAGTCACAAACACCAGTTTTAAGGCATTCTCGCTGGAGTTACCTCTTGCAGCGAGTTGCACAGTATTACCGGCGCAGTACTTTTATTCAAGTACTTCCTTGCTTGGCAATGCTATTAGGTATATGCAGCGGTCAGGTAAGCTTGTGCCAGGGTAGCCCATCATCCGGATATGGCACCGGGCCATCATGGATGATGCAGTCAATAGTAGTAAATGGCGTTACTAACCAGAACATAGATGGTAATCAAGACAGTGTTCCATGGACGTCGACTGGCGGATCAATAGTGAACAATTGGCAGGGTCGTACACCAGGTGCATCGGTTGAAGCTGGAGTGGGTGCACAGCAGTTTTATTCGACTGCCAGTGCATCAGCTCAAGGCAACATGGTTGTTACATTCAAATGGGTGGGAACTGGTAGTGCTCCGGCATATTTCTCTGCTGCTATTACTACCTCTGCTGTATGGGCTGTCGTTAGTGATTTTCAGGACGGAACAGTTAACGTGACTAACGCAAGCGCGGATGATGGGTTCGCAGACGGAATGTTATCCCCGGCATTTAATACCTATGCGGTAGGTCAGTCTGGGATATCAAGGACAGCAATTTCTCATCTCGAAAAGGTGCAGGTTCAAAATGGCACCGCACAATTAACCCTACCCATCGTGAGCGCTTTAGCAAATGGTTCATTTACTCCTGGACTGGCGTATCCCTATGAATATGCGGAGATGGAAGCTGAAGTCTCGCTTAACGTTCAATATGATCCCAGAGCGGTGTTCATTGCTTCCGACTTGGGTACGACCTATCATAAAGGGGCAGATGGATCCCCACAAGCGAATGGTCCATTGCCGGATGGAACACTTTACGATGACACTTTGCAGCCACTGGACGATAATTCCGGTAACCAAATCACGCCTGATCTCATGGCGCTTTATTCTGGTGGCTATACCGGTCGTTGGGGAGTTAACAGTCAATATCATTGGTACAGTAGTTTAAAGCAGGATGCAAATTCAGGTGCTTTTGAACCAGGTTCAATTGCACCAATATCGGAAACCTACACACCGGCGGATTTTCCACCAGCCAATAATGGCATGAGGGACACCCGGGAGCATGTATTTCTGAGCGGCAATGACAGCGTAGACGGGGCGCGGGCATCCGCAAATTACTATCTCACCTTTCACCAGCCCTTTGAGAACTGGATTACACAAGGAACTGTTGTGCACCCGCTCCCGGTTGCGACTAGCATAACTTTCGCGCAATGCCAGCAGGCTCAATTAGGTGGCAATAATGGAATGATAGGTGATTGGCATGTCCTTGGTCCGTTTACAAATCCAAACACCATACCATCACAATTGGTTGCCGCGTTGACTGTGAGCTATTCAGAAGGTACTGGAACTTCTGGCACCATTACGACAGGTTATTCCCTGGGTCTGTCGGTTGACGAGATCAGTTACGAATTCCAAGTCAATGAGGGCGTTTCTATCACCAACTTAAACACAATAACCGTTACCTTTGGTATGCCGAATCCTACCTTTCCACCACGTTCTGTGAATTATGTTCTAATAGGTGAGCAGTACAATCACGTGTACGGCATAACGGATGGCTACGGCGCTAATGGTTTTAAGGGATTTGCGAACTGGTACTACGACTCCTACCCCACTAGCCCGCTGAACCCGGAGCCAAACTTCGTTGTAACCCTGGTTTCACAGCCATATCCCTAATTAGGTGCCAGGTAGCGATGAGATCCCCCGAATATAAACCAGTGGAGTGTAGTAATCGAGGCGACTAAAAATGAACAAAAACAATAAAACCAAGATTGGTGCTGCAATACTGTTAACAACCGCGATGCTTTGTGATATCGGATTGAAGACGCGACCTACCTATCATAGTAACCTTCATTTCAGGAACTGGGTAGTCGTTTCCTCTAAATTGCATCCTGATTATTTCTTCCGGCTTGGTGAAGGGAAAGATTTGTCCTATTTCCATGAAACAATGGTGCCAGACATCAGGCGTGCTGTAGAAAGCGGCCGTCACATGGTGGGTAATACCTATTTTGTGGGCCCATTTGTGGGTCCAACTAAAAAACCAAGCCATATTACTTTCTTTTGGGGACGTTTAGGTGAGGTTAAGGTGGATCTTGTGTTACCAGACGGGTATACGATGCCCATTGATTCTTTTCAGATGAACACTGCACTTACTCCAGCCATCCACGTATTCTACAAGTCTATTAGTCCACGTGACCAACCAGACGTCAACAAGGCGTTTGAAGGAATGCTTGAGGCAAGACGACAAAAATTGCAACGGCCTGAGATTAAGTCAAACTATGTGTTTGGAACAACCATCCGGGGCCTAACTCCCGGGAAACGTAGCCTTCCATTACCCTACAAAACAATTTATACCGCGTTCTTCAATATTGGTTATATAAAGCAACATGGCCTAGTAGATGTATATCGGGGAAAGAAAATGCTTGGCCGGTTTGCTTGGCGCAGTAAGCAACCGGTATATAATGACATGCCACAGTTCGTGAGCACAAGTGCGATATTGGATACGTTTCATGCAGATGAACCAAACGTCATACCGCCGTTGCCAAGTAAAGAACAGGGTCAATAGAGGTGGCGCGTTCCGGTACCCCGCGAGTTTGGGTACAAAGAAGAGGCGCAGCTGCTCAGCATCTCGGATAG
>JAJZFK010000541.1 GCA_021805405.1 bacterium | reverse complement strand
GTATAAGTGCTCCCACTGTTTCACGCGCAGTAGAGAGCTTGCTGCAGGCGGGTCTTCTTGAGGAGATGGACGCTCGGGAGGCGGTACCCGGCCGCCCAGCCCGCAAGCTTCGATTGGCTCGAATATCCGCACAGGTAGTCGGTGTAGTTATAGATGCCGAAGAGTGCTCAGTTTCAGTTGCAGGCCTGGATGGGCGAGTCACCAATGAAGCGCTTGTCCGCTTTGAAACACCTACATCGTACACCGATCTTATTGATGCCTGTTCTGCCGCCGTTAACCGTTGTGCCTCTAGTAACGATATTTCGACACTGGGAGCTGGTATCAGTGTGCCAGGGCTTATTGACGCACGCAATAACATTTCAATACTTTCGCCTAATGTACCGCAGACAAATGGTCACTCACCTGCGGCAGATCTCGCAATGGTTCTACCCTTTCCGTGCGTCATGATTCATGAAACGCAAGGACTATGTCTCGCGGAATCTCGATACGGTGCCGCGCGCGGACGGGATGACTTCGCGATGCTCGACATAAGCACGGGCATAGGCTTGAGTGTAATGGACGGTGGTCGAATTCTCAGCGGACACAGTGGTCTGGCTGGTGAAATTGGCCACATTACAGTTAATCCAAATGGGCGACAATGTGGATGCGGCAACACTGGTTGCCTTGAAACCGTCGCGAGTGACACCGCACTCGCCCGCCTTGTGGGTGCACGGCACAACTGTCATCTCAGTATCGAGCAGGTGTTAGCTATGGCACGAACTGGCGAGTACTGGCCAGATGAGGAGTTATCGGCAGTACTAGACTATCTCACCATCGGCGTAGCAGCTATCATTAATCTTTTCAACCCTGGCGCCATTTTTATCTACGGTCGGTTATTTGAACTAAATGATTCCGTATTTGATGACCTTATACAACGTGTCGGCCGGAGAACACTCCCGCCCTCATTTTCAGATTGTCAAATTGTAAGAGCTCAGGCTAACAAACAACAGGCAGCTCATGCTGGAATTATTGAACACCTGCTAGACAGCGTCGCACCGTCATTTAACGCGATGTCCTCCGGTGGTTCGTCAAAACAGCGCCGTTCACACCACTGAGTTTGAACGTGCCCCCACGATTTCACGTGGCGTGTCGCTGGCAAAGCACTTCTTATCGGCAATGACGAAGCCGGATTCCTACATCCGGCTCCGTCATCACACTGCGTCATAAGAGGTTTAAGGTTGCACCGTATCTACTACTTTAAGTTAATCGCGACCATAAACCTTCTCGTCAAAACGATAACCTGCTTGCAGAGCTACCAATTCCTCCTGAATAGGCCCATCTCACGATGAGTAGTGGGCTGAGTGAAGACGAAATTGGTACAGGTGACGATACAGTAAAGCCCTGCGTACCCGCTCCGGTAAGATTGGCGGACGTCGACGGTACCGTGAGTGCGAACCTGGACCCGTTAGAACTGACTATTTCCGCGCTTACAAGGTGGACGTTATACGCGGTTCCGTAGCCGGAATTTGTAAGTGTAACCGTCTGAGAGAATTGGCCAACATTGTTAACCACACCAAATTTAGCGGTAACCCGAACCTGGTTGGCAAGCATTACTATGGTGTTACTAGTATTCCCAATATTAGGGTCAAACAACGTAAACACATGGGCACCGGAGGTAATATGGGAAGACGGTATCATCATCGTTACCCTGGTTGGCCCCTCAACAACTACCTTGCTTAAAGGTTTGCCGTCCATCATGGCAACTGCGTTGCTACTAAACCCAGAGCCGGTTAACTCGGCCGCCAATTCATGCCCATCGTTGTAGAGACTTACGTGCATCGGGTTAACGGTCGCAATTTGCGGTCCCATTCTAAATATGGACGCAACGCCAGCACCGGTGCTGGTTAAGGGATTACCAATGCCATACAAATTGCCATCACTACCTGTTACCAATCCATTGCTACTCATACCTGAGTCACTGCCGTTAAACGCATGAATTAGCGAATAGTTGGATCCATCTAGTGATGAAGTGTAAACTGCGCCATATCCGTTTGTACCACCGTTAAGCAGTAGACCAACCAGCTTCTGCCCCGACGGCGTGGGAACCATTACTGGTGCGCTCATAGGTGTGCTGGCATCGTGGTCATTTGCGAACTGGTGGAGAACAGAAAAGTTAGGCACCTGACTGGACGTACTCATAGACAACGAGAACAATTCGCCACTATTACCGGTATAGCTGCCGGTTACACCATATAGCGTATCGTTAATCACTCGCACATCAACAGGGGAAGAATCGGCCCCAATACCGCTAAACTCGTGCAGAATGGCAAGGGTTCCCTCCTCGGTATTCGGTACAAAACTATAAACGGTGCCCCCATTAGCACTACCGCCAGTGGTCGTTACGCCAACAAACGCAGATCCCCACTTTACCGGCGGTGCAAATGTCATTGCTTTTCCAAAGGCATCCTCAAAATTTTTAAACTTCGTAGTTCCAGTGGAAATGTTATGATAATACACGCCACTAGTAGTACCTTCGCCACCTACCTCAACCGTCCCTACTATGTATGTACCATCTGTAACCGCACCTGTCGCGTTATCGGCATGGTGCATTTTAAACTGGTGAATAACCGAAAACCTGTTTGTAACTACGTCGAAGCTGTACAACACACCCCTGTTTTGAAAACCACCAAGCACCGTAGTGCCATAAATAACTCCGCCAACTGAAGCTAGAGGCCCAGCAGGGTTACTACCGTTACTTGGTGATGAACCTAATTCTCCGCCAGTGCCCTGTGGTAGTGCGGAGAAACTGTAAACGACCTGATACTGGCCTAGCGGCGATATCCTGAAAATGGAACCGATGCCAGATGTGCCACCATTTGTGGTTGTGCCATACATGTAGCCATTTACCGCTACCATGGTGCATCGTGAGATACTGCCGTCAAACGTGCTACCCCCAAACTTGTGCACAACATGAGTGGGTACATCGACATTGACAGTCGCTGCATTGCACATGCGAGGACTAACAGTTAAAGTAACCACAAACGCCCCAAGAACACCTAATACAACATTTGCATAACTTCTCATTAGAACTTACCTCCGCCAATTCAACTTTACTTTTTATTTTTGTTTATTCAGACGCTGCATGAGCGGCCTGCTTGTTGGGTAGCCGCCTTGGATTAAAAGCAGGACGGCCAATCCAATTTCCTGTACGCTGCCAGTCCACCGTTCGTCTTGCTTGAAGTGCTAGTTTTACAGAATGCTTAATAATTTATGATTTGATGAACGGTGATCTAATATGGGCTTATAAACCCCAGTAAGGTCACGAATAACAGCTGGCTACCATGAGCAATTTATGCCGTGCAAAATGAGCGCATGAGGAGCCAGTAGTGGCCGATTGAGGGGTACATAAGTGCAGTAGCAACGAACATGGAGGTCGCAGCCTTAGTTGTGGCCTCTTGCCGTGGATAATAAAGGATGAGGTTGTAAGCCTGGCAAAAGCACGCTTCCAGGCTTACAACCCACGGGTTAGTTAGTAACGATTTACAGGTTCAAACGAATGGCAGCACCTCCACTACCACCATTATATGCCCAATGAACTATGAGCAGGGCAACGCCACTTGGCTCAACTCCATTTCCACTTAGTATGTACACGTCGGACTGTCCCGCAGAGATATTT
>JAJZFK010000145.1 GCA_021805405.1 bacterium | reverse complement strand
CATCACCGGCGCGTCTTCGGGTATTGGTGAGGCGTTGTCGAAGTTGGTGGCGAAACGGGGTGCAAAGGTTATTTTGGTGGCAGAGCACTCAATTGAACTACAGCGAGTGGCTGGGGAAATAATGGCAGCAGGAGGGGACGCGCAGTATGAACTGCTGGATCTAACTGCCACGGAACGAGACGGAGTCCTCCAGCGGTGCGAAAAAAAATATGGGCCTATAGACATTGTTGTAAACAATGCCGGTATGGGACTTGGGGCGGAGGTGGTTGAGACCTCTGATGTAGACCTTCGGCTTGTGTTCGAACTGAATTTTTTTGCACTTTTCGACCTGTCACGTCAGGCGGTCCGGCTGATGAGTACCCGCAAACGCGGTGTAATCGTGAATGTAACCAGCGCAGCCGCAAGGCTCGGAAGCCCTGGTATAAGTGTATATTCGGCTACAAAGGGTGCTGTGCACACATTCTCCCAGGCACTGCGCATGGAGGCCGGGGCTGCTGGCGTGCAGGTGTGCGAGTGCCTGCCAGTTTCTGTTCGTACTCCGTTCTTTGATAGCGTGCGGGGCAGCAAGTACAGACCAGGTGGAGTTGTTTTGACGCCTGAGCAGGTGGCTGTTGCCATATTAAAGGCAGTTAGCTGTGACAGGGTTCCCTGTGAAGTTCTGCCCTTTAAGCCCATTAGGTTGGCATTTATAGCGGACGCCTGTTTCCCTGGACTCATGCCGGCTCTACACCAATTAGCGCGAAAGCGCCGAGAGAAAGCCCTCTTGCGAGATCACCGTGTCTGACAAACCCGACCTATCAATTATTATCGTAAGCTACAATACGCGCGACATGCTACGGGACGCAATTTCTGCCGTGCCGGCTGCCATGGGGCCCTTCACTTTTGACATTTGGGTAGTCGATAATCATTCTACCGATGGTAGCGGTGACATGGTAAGGAACGAATTTCCTGCGGTTACCCTCATAGAGAACCCTAATAACCCGGGATTTGCGGCAGCGAACAACCAGGCTATTGCGATGTGCAGCGGCAGGTTTGTGCTTCTGTTAAACCCGGATACAGAGGCGGAGCCTTACTCCCTGGCAAAGCTTGTTGAATATTGTGGCCATCATCCGGAAGTTGGTGTAATTTGCCCAATGCTTTTAAACACCGACGGGTCCTTGCAGATAAATGGCGGCAACTTTCCCTCACCAATTCGCGAGATACTTCACTACAGCGGTATTCAGCGCCTTCTGCCAAACAAGGCGATGGAGCGGTACAGATTTGGACGTACCGACTTTGATGTTACCACGGAAGTTGATCAGGTTTCTGGCGCGTGCATCATGGTACCTTCTGAGGTGATAACAAAAGTTGGCCCTCTGGATGACGGGTTCTTCATGTTCTTTGAGGAGGTGGAATGGTGCTGGAGAATCAAGAAGGCGGGCTATAGAGTGGTCTATCTTGCCCAGTCGCGGGTGGTTCATCACTGGATGGGGAGCGTGCGCTCCAATTACCGCGCCATGGAACGTGAGCTGAATCGAAGTAGGCGTAGGTACTACCGCAAGACAGGGGGGCTGGTAACACGCTTTGGTGCTGCGATTAGTTCAACAGTCGCTGCAGCTCGAGCCGAGTTCTTTACTATTGGCTCCCGAGTGAAACGGGCTATCAGAAAGGCGTCTACAACTGCAGGCAAGGAGAACAGGTAACTGCATAACATGAACAATAGATCACTAGTTTTGGCATGCTTGGGGATTCTGGGTGTATGTGCAAGTAATGCGGCGAAATCCCAGTCGGTTTCATCCGCAAACCTTTTTAAGGCCGGCAAGTTCAAGGAGGCTGAGGCGCACTACACCCGCTTGCACGCGAAAAACCCTAATGATGAAGGCGCTGCTATTGGTCTACTTCGCACAGACCTTCGCCTAGACCGGTGGCAATCCGCGGTTAATCTGGGTGCAGGAATGGTTGCTACATTACCCAACAGTGCCGACATCGCCGGGCTATACAGCATGGCCCTCATGCGCGCTGGCAAGCCAGAAGATGCTTCCCAATGGGCGGCCGCAGGACGGCATCTCAATGCTCGAAGTTACTGGGCACTGGTTGCAAGTTCCCGCGTTGATGTTTGGCAGAGTCACCTTGACCGCGCTGTGCAAGAGGCGGAGCAGGCCGTAAAAGAATACCCGGGCCGCGCAGCAGCAATGTATTATCTCCTAGACGCGCAGAGCGCCCGGGACATCGTTCCAGCGACGATGCCTGCAAACGCCATGAGGTACTTTGCGCTGAGGCCATTGGGACATCCGCATGACTTCGTAATGCGCGCACTGCCGGGGCGCATGCCTATCATGGAATATGAGGTTATCCACCCACCATTTCAGGTTATCAAACCGGTGGGTAACGAATCGCCGCGCAACGAAACCTCGATTACTTTTCCGTTTAAAATGGTGGGCGGAAGCATTGTGTTAAGCTGCAAAATAGACGGCGTGCCAGCCCAACTGCTATTTGATACCGGGGGCGGCTCGGATATAACCTTGAATGACAGCGTTGCGTTGAAACTTAAGGCTAAGCCCATGGCGCACTCGGTTGTTTACGGCGTAAGTGGGTACGAACCAGTAGATATCTATATGGCCAAGACCTTCACCGTTGGTAATGCCACACTAGGTCCCGTGGCCGTGGAAGGTGTAAAGAAGGGTGTGCCGGGATCATTTGATGGTATTTTGGGTGGTGCTGCGTTCCTGAGCTATTCGGTGACAATTGACTTTCATGACCACGTTATCCACCTCGTACCGGGTGCTACTACGGCACCTCCTGCGGCCCTACCAGGTGATAAACTTTTTACGGTTCCATTTAATATTCTAGAGGGCGACGTGGTGGTTCATGCAACAATTCAAGGTCACGACGGGTACTTCATTGTTGACACGGGCGACGACGAGGATGGAACGCTTGCAGCGTGGTTGGGCAGCGGAATTGCCAGTGCTATGAAGCCATCTGCCTACCGTGTCATCAATCTCAACGCCAGGGTAGGACTAGGGACTACCGCGACCGCGCAGCAGATTCGTCTTTTTAACAAGCCGTTGTCGGTGGAACTCGCTTCCGATACGGGTACTACCCTGGACGAGAAACTAATTCCCTCGCTGGCTGCAAATCTGGTGGATACACAGATTAGCCCTGCCGATGATTTTGAAATGGCAGGTCTCATTGGGATAGGCGTAGTTCGCAGGTTTACACGTGTCACCATCGATTACGTTCACGGCCTTCTCACGCTCGAACTGCCGTCGGCAACGAAAGCCGGTCAGTAACATATTTCACAATTTGTGGAAGGAATAGTTTTATTGCTGCGATAAATATTAGGTATTGATCCTCTCAGCGGAGGTGGACTGCAAGGAAAGTGCTAACGACCAGTACAAATTGATGCAGCGGTGCATGCCTGTTGAATGATAGATTCCCAACTATGAAGGAACCACCATGCGGATAACATTGGAAGCAAAAAGTGGCAGGTTAAACCTGCTCCCGTTGGCCGTAACGTTTGCCCTGTTGCCACGTGCGGGCGTTGCATTGCCGCCCAGCCCTCATGAGCTTTACTCACAGGGTAATTTCAAGAAGGTTGTAGCACTGCTCCGTCCGTTAATAAAGGAGCATCCTCTGCAGAATGATGCTCGTATGCTGCTAATTCGTGCCCTCCTTCGCCTGGACG
>JAJZFK010000191.1 GCA_021805405.1 bacterium | reverse complement strand
CCGGCATTTGGGGCACGTATTCACGGCAAGGGGTGATACGTTTCCGCACTTGGGACACGTCTTCGATCCGACATTCTGTTGCATATTGTTAATCCCCTGTGGTTGCGCTCTAGGCGGATGGGCTAACTTGAATAACCCGCAACTATTACGCGCCTGATTGCTAGATTACACTTAGATTATGTATGCTGTCGAGCAATACCTTCTTACTGCTGCCACTCATTTTTACGGGTTTAAATTCGCGAACCGGGCCAAACGCTGCGACGCATAGACCTTGGGTATACCAGGCTGCGATAACGATGGGTGCTCCAAGCCTTCTGGGTGGAGCAGCATGGGCTTATAGCCATTCCAATTGAAAGAAGGTAAACGGTATGCTTAACGATAATTGACTCGTTAAGCGGCCGATACGTGTGGATTCAGCTAAGCGGTAACGTTTGCGACTTGTGTTTCTGCAGCCTGCGGGTTATGCAAGGTGCCGTTCGCCTATTTTGCTTAAGGAGGTATTGCTCATTGAAACGCCGAGAATTTCTTAAAACTGCTGCAGCAGGAACTGCCCTGGCTGGTGCCACTGCTGTTGGTGCTCAGGGTGTAGCCACTCCCGCACAGCAGGAAGAGTTTAATGCACCTCTGCAGATCAATCAGCCGCCCTATGCTGTGCCGGCAGAACTTGGCTACCAGCAGGGTGTACCTCGTGGGCAGGTGTTCAATTTTGAAATGAGCGAGTCCCGTTTCTTCGCGGGTGCCACACGAACGATAAGCGTTTACGTGCCTGCACAGTATATGGCGACAGAACCAGCCTGCGTAATGGTGATGCTTGACAACCTGATGGTTTCGCCGGCGATCTGCGATAATCTTATTCACCAGAAGGAGATGCCCGTCACAATTGGTATTGGTCTTCAATCCGGGTCACTTGCACCTGCCGTTTCTGGTGCCTCGGCGCGGATAAATCGCAGTTTTGAATTTGACAGCATTACTCCGCTTCTCGCGGAATTCATCCTTACCGAGCTACTGCCCGCTGTGGCAAGTCATAAGACACCATCTGGGCTTCCGATACTACTGTCGAACCGTGCGGACGATAGGGCGATAACTGGCGGAAGCACAGGAGCGATAGGTGCCTTTAATGCGGCATGGCAGCGCCCCGATGCTTTTCATCGCGTATTTGCCTGGAGCACAACGATGGTGGGGATGCGCGGTGCCGACGAGTATATTGCACTCGTGCGCAAAACGGAGCCTAAACCGCTGCGCGTATTCGTGCTGGATGGTTTTCGTGACGAATGGTGGGGCGGGCCCCAATTTGGCGACTGGTGGCTTGCCAACCTAGCACTTCAGCGCGCATTACGCTATGCGGGTTATGACGTGAACCATGTGTGGGGTAACTGGGGCCACTGTGACGCACCAAGCATAAACTTCTTCCCGCAAGCTGTCCGCTGGCTGTGGAAGGGGTGGCCGCAACCCATTAAGGCTGGTGTGCCTGGTAACTCTGTTATTGCGGACATTGTTATTGAGGGCGAGGAGTGGACGACCGTACTAAAAGCGGAGAATGTTTCTACCTCGATACCAGCCCAGAATGCAGAAACGGAAATGGCTGGTGACTCTCGCGGATTCCATTGTGCAGTTGCAGATAGCGTCGGTAGGCTGTACGTGTTGTCGCGCACTCTAGGGGTGATCCACAGGCTGCAAGCCAACGGGACGTTGGAAGTATTTGCGCATGTTCATCCTTCTAGTAGCTGTATGGTGGTTGACGAAGCTGACAAGCTGTACGTAAGCGAGCCTGGGCTCAACAGAATCATCGTAATAGACCAACTCGGACATTTGCGCGAACTGGTTAGAAACGTGCGTATAAGCAGCATGACTTTTGCACCTGGTCGTAGCCTGTATGCAGTAGAACACGCCGCTAATAAGGAGGGCGAAGGAACCATATGGCAGATTACTACGGCAGGGCGCAAGCACGAGGCACTGCGTACCACTGGGCAATTTACAGTGACGGCCGTAACGCCAGATAATGCGTGGTTTTTTGCTGCCCCTTCCAACGACCACAAAGCATGGAGCTATCGAATTGAACCAGACGGTGACCTCACGGATGGCGAACCGTTTTACTGGTTTCATCAGCCCGACGCTGCCGGAGGCAGCGGTATAGCGCAGGCATGTTTCGATAAGGCCGGCTGGGGATATGCTGCAACTCGCATGGGGGTGCAGGTTTTTAGTACTGCTGGTGGCGAGGGTGGTTTGGTATGGGCGATTCTTCCGGTTCACGAAGAGGAGTTAACGGGTATCTGCTTTGGGGGCGCCAATATGCAGACGCTATTTGCGTGTACGAAGGATCAGATCTTCAGTAGGCACGTAAAGGCAACCGGTAGGCCCGCATAGGAACGATGAACGAAACCTTTCAGCATGTTACGACGTACGCGCTTTGAAGCAGTACTCACATAGATTTTCCTGTTTCACACAATGCAAAGGAGTTAACTGTGATTGAAGAATATATCCAGAATGCTATAACATTCTACACACGCGCCAGCGGTCGAGTAGAACAGTGCCTATCGACTACGCCAGATGAGCGGCTGCACTGGTCACCTTCTGAATCCGCGCGGTCACCGTTCGCGATTGCTGCCCATTGCGGCTTTGCCGTGAGTGCCATGACGAAAACCCTTTCCGGCGCAGTGCCACCTCGCGATGGGGTATCAACCGCTCATATGGACGAATGGCTGCGAGAGCAGGAAAGCAGGGTAACCACACGCGAACAGGTGATTGCAGCGCTTCACGAAGCAAATAGCGAGCACGTCGCGTGGTTGAAATCCCTCACTCCAGAAGTGGTCGAAGGCACAGCAAATCTTGGATTGGGCGCTATGCCTATGAAGCTCGCCGTTCACATTGTTGCGGGGCACTTGCACGATCACGCAGCACAAATGGAGTACATTCAGACAATCTATGGCGATCGCGAGTGGCGAATGTAGCGTAAATTCAGTCCTGTAAAGTCTTTCGAAGGCAGTTGACAACTGCCATGAGGGCCCCTGGCAGTTTTAGTTGCCAGGGGCCCCATGGGTCAAGCCTGGTGTACCGGAGTATCGTGAATACTGTTCACCACTGCAAACGTGAGCAGGCCCTCCCGCCCGGCGTCTACCAGCACAGTGTCGCCCTCGCGGTACTCCCCACCTAGTATTCCGCGTGCCATGGCGTCTGCCACTCTACGCTGAATGACCCGCTTGAGTGGACGTGCACCGTATACAGGATCGAAACCCTCCGCGGCTATCCACTCTACAGCTTCCTCCGTCACCTTGAGCGTGATCTTACGCTCTGCAAGCCGCTTACGAAGTACATCTAGCTGGATATCTACAATATGGCTGATCTGTTCGCGGGTTAGCGATTTGAACATGATAATCTCATCCAGTCTGTTCAGAAACTCCGGCCGGAAGTGAGATTGAACTGCAGCCATCACCTGCTGCTTCATCTGCTCTGGATCGAACTGGGCCAATTCGCGTATGATGTCGCTACCAATGTTGCTGGTCATGATAATAATAGTGTTTTTGAAATCGACCGTTCGACCCTGCCCATCTGTAAGTCGCCCATCATCGAGCAGTTGCAACAGCGCGTTGAAAACATCCGGGTGAGCTTTCTCTACCTCATCAAACAGGACTACCGAGTAAGGTTTGCGTCGCACGGTTTCGGTGAGCTGC
>JAJZFK010000095.1 GCA_021805405.1 bacterium | reverse complement strand
TTTAGGGGCATTTACTTCGGTTGTGGGTGACGGCGGAATTACTCTAGCATCGCGATTAAAAGGCATTGCAGTTACCACAGGAAACTCATATACAGTTGCTACCGCAATTCAGGGGGCAGTAAAGGCTGCAGAACTAATGGGGGTGGCGCTAAGAGACGCGTCGGTAGCTGTAGTTGGCGCGGGTGGTTCTATTGGAGCAACGTGTGCCGAGATACTCTCCGCCGATGCTGCAAGTATGTCGCTGGTAGGTCGGGGCCTACCGGCACTTGAGGCAACCGCTAACCGTATCGCCTCCAAATCGAGGGCAAGTGTGAGGATGTTCACCGACGTCGCCGAGGGCCTACGCGAAGCGGATATTGTCATTACAGTCACCAGTGCAGTCGACGCCGTTATCCTGCCAGAGCACATAAAATCCGGCGCGGTAGTTTGCGATGTTGCACGGCCAAGAGATGTCTCTACGCGGGTGGCGGCAGAGCGAAACGACGTCCTCGTCATTGAAGGCGGAGTTGTGCGGGTCCCGGGCGAAATGAGGCTGCCTAAATTTGGAAACCCTAACGAGCAGTTCAGTTTCGGCTTTGAGCCGGGCACTGCCTATGCATGCATGTCGGAGACAATGATGCTTGCACTGGAGGGCCGCTATGAAAACTTCACGCTAGGCAAAGAGGTGACCGTCAGGCAGGTGGAAGAGATTGGAATGATGGCGTCACGGCATGGGTTTGAACTAGAGGGCTTCCGTTCTTTTGAGAAGGCTGTTACTGCTCAGCATATTGAGAACGTTAAGAAGGCTGCACATCGTAACCGCATTGCATCACCCAGGGCTGAACCTCAAACATTACCGCGCTAAGTACTGCTACCACGTATGGTGCGAAGCCTGTATGGGGAATAGGAATGCGGTACAATGTTGGTGTTTTTCGCGATGCGGTTAAATTGGGCCTACGAGAAATTTTGCGCCGATAGCGGATGTTATCTGCAAGAGGGTGGACAATAAATATGGCTAAATACACTACTGAGATATCGTTGCACGACTCTGGTTCACCAAATCCTGATTTTGGACCAGGTAGTTCTCCCTTTGTGCTTGCCCGCATGGAGGAGTTGGTAAACTGGGCACGGCGTAACAGTCTGTGGCCGTTGACATTTGGGCTCGCATGCTGCGCGATCGAAATGATGGCATCCGCTGCAACCCGCTTCGACCTCAGCAGGTTTGGTTCAGAAGTATTTAGAGCGTCGCCCAGACAGGCCGACGTTATGATAGTAGCCGGGCGCGTTTCCACCAAGATGGCACCGGTATTGCGGCAGATCTACGATCAGATGCCTAACCCCAAGTGGGTTATAAGCATGGGCGCCTGCGCAAGCACTGGTGGCGTTTATAACAACTACGCCATATTGCAGGGCGTGGACCAGATTGTTCCGGTTGACGTATACGTGCCTGGCTGTCCTCCCAGTCCGGACGCGCTCATTTACGGCATCATGAAACTGCAGGAGAAGATTAAGGCGCAGGGATCTGGCAAAGTAATCGAACTGGGGCCGCTCTTTCAGCGACCAGTCACAAATCCGGTACCGGGGAGCAAGTAGTAATGGGCTTTCTTTCCAGCATTAAGGATGCAGCGGATAAGGCGAAGGAGACGCGGGATGGCGCACAGGCGCTTGCAACCGGCTTCGCTATCACCTTTAAGCACTATGCCGAACAGCAACTCAAGCTCAAGCCAACGCTTACCATTCAATATCCTGAGGAGCGCAGGGAACAATTCCCTCGTACCAGGTGGCGACATGCCCTTACCCGGTACGACAATGGCCTGGAAAAGTGTATAGGGTGCAGTTTGTGCGCGGGTGCCTGCCCTGCGAGATGTATCAATGTTGTTGCCGCCGATAACACGGACGATAATAGGGTATCTCCTGGAGAGCGGTATGCTTCAACTTACGAGATTAACATGTTGCGCTGTATTTTTTGCGGCTACTGTCAGGATGCGTGCCCAACGGGTGCTATCGTGCTGCGTAAGGATTTTGAATTGGCGAGCTATACACGGGCGGACAATCTCTACACCAAGGAGATGCTGCTGGAGCCGTCGATTTCGTCACCTGCCGAGCCTACGGTGCCTGTACAAACTAAATAGTAATTCCGCAACCTTAAGTGGTGGCCCGCGTTACCCAATCGTTTACGAGATTGTAAGTAGCGCGGGCCATTAGTCCTTAATGGACGGTATTTTATGGCTCCGAAGTCAGCAGATAACCGTCCAGTCCCCACATATATCCCACAGACAAATCGCTTTTGCCCTTGTTTGTCACGGTGAGAATATGCTCGCCCGCCGTTAGAGCGACATGCGGATAAATCACCGAATGTTCTGTTATTCCGTCATTGTAGAAATCAACAGGACCTCCAATTGGTTTCCCGTCTATCGAAAATTGGTAGATTCCATAGTCGTGAGCATATGTACAGAGTGCCAGAAACTCATAATCGCCGGTAGTTGTTACCTTAAGCGGGAGCGTAACCACGCCGCCGGCGTGTTTTGGCGTATACCACAATTGCGCACCGCCGCTATATCCCCCTAGTTGTTGCACTGTAAGCGCGCCATGCGTTGAGGTTGCGGCGTGCAGGAGCGACTCACCTTCCACAATGTTCGAAAAATCGTGGTAGAGCAGTTTTCGGCCGTAGGGCAGTGGGGGATATGGAGAGTGCTCACCAGTTTGATACCAGAAAGCGACTGACGAAAAGTCATCAAACCTCTCTCCAAATCCGGTCTTCACCTCGCCCGACTTACGGAATGTAACACCCATGTGCTGAATTGTTACCAGCAGCGATCGTTTGAACGCGATTGGATCTGGAATATGCCAGCGATATGCTGAGGTCTTGTCACCAGCATCTGTACCTTGTACTACCGGTGTACCCGTGAACAGACCTGTGCCCTTATGTAGCCCCCACCCGTCGTTAAAGTAGTCCTCGGTACCCGTCCCGCGAATGGAGGGCGTTGTCTCGCCGTCTACGTAGAAATAGTCATTACCTTCGCCCCACCAACCAGCAGTGAGCTGCCTTACACTTAGCACGGTGCCAACGTACTCTCCGGTTCCCGAAATATCCGCCAGGACATAGGGTTTGCCGGCTACGCACGGGTACTCCTGACGATAACTGGCGTGAAAAGTAGGAGTGTTGCGTGGTAATGAAGCCATTTTACGCCAGTCAATCTGATAGTAGAACGCATCTACCGGGCTGGCTCCCTCATTCGTTACAGTTACGAGGGCAGATTTCTCGAAGGGCATAACCCAGTAGCAGTTTCGCGCTCGCCCGTCGGATGTATCGCGCACGGGCAGTGAGTCAAGGTTTGCATCAATACCGTGGCCAACGCCAAAAAAGTCACCAAGAGGAGCTTCCACGCTGGGCTCCTTCTCACCGTTCCAATACATTCTGAGAATGAGTACACGTGAGTAATGGCGTTCGGAGTCGGCAACTGTGTTCCAGAAATGCGTAATTTCGCCGGGGCCCGTGAGATTCGCAAGCACCAGAGTCGCGCCAGGTGCAATGGGCCGAGCATCACCGTTACCATGCTGCCAGTCGGGATCGGTGGACGAAGCGCGCTGAGACGAGTAGTTTGGAAGAACTGTAAGGTTTTGAAGTAGATTGCCTCGCGACTGTGCCATGCACAGCCTAGGGATGGTGGCGGCAACAATAGCGACCATGG